>CAZUYG010000121.1:0-8099 GCA_964624265.1 uncultured Candidatus Odyssella sp. | reverse complement strand
AGCTGGCGCCACGAATCGTCGATCTCCTTCTTGGCGGCGGCGCCGCCCTTGTAGGCTTCCGCCAGCCCGACGAGACGCTCGGTGGCGTCCGGGCGGCGGTTCAGGATCACGTCTTCGCACGCGTCGCGCAATTCGCGCGGAATCTCGTCGTAGACCGGCAGCGCCCCGGCGTTGACGATCGCCATGTCCAGCCCGGCGCGGATCGCGTGGTAGAGGAACACCGCGTGCATCGCCTCGCGCACGGGATTGTTGCCGCGAAACGAGAACGAGACGTTGGAGATTCCGCCGGAGCAGGAGCAGAGCGGCAGTTCCTGCTTGATGCGGCGCACCGCCTCGATGAACGCGATGCCGTAATCGTTGTGCGCCTCGATGCCGGTCGCGACCGCGAACACGTTGGGGTCGAACACGATGTCTTCCGCGGAAAAGCCGGCCTGCTCCGTCAGGAGCTTGTGCGCCCGCTTGGCGATGGCGAGCCGGTGCTCGATCGTCTCGGCCTGGCCCTGCTCGTCGAAGCCCATGACGACGACCGCGGCGCCGTAGCGGTGCACGCGCCTGGCCTGCTCGAGGAAGGGTCCTTCGCCCTCTTTGAGCGAGAGCGAGTTCACGATCGCCTTGCCCTGCACGCATTTCAGGCCGGCCTCGATCACGGCGAATTTCGAGGAATCGATCATGACCGGCACGCGCGCGATGTCGGGCTCGGCGGCGATGAGATGGAGAAACCGCGTCATCGCCGCGGCGCCGTCGAGCATCGCCTCGTCCATGTTCACGTCGAGGATCTGCGCGCCGTTCGCCACCTGCTCGCGCGCGATGTCGAGCGCGGCATCGAAATTGCCGTCGAGGATCAGCTTGCGGAACTTCGCCGAGCCGGTGACGTTCGTCCGTTCGCCGATGTTGACGAAGGATTGCGAGGCGGCGGTCATCGGGCGAGTTCGAACGCTTCGAGGCCGGACAGGCGCAGGCGCGGCGGCTTTTCGGGCAGGGCGCGCGGCGCGAGGCCGCGGATATAGGTGGCCACCGTCGCGATGTGCTCCGGCGTGGTGCCGCAGCAGCCGCCGACGATGTTGACGAGGCCGGCCTTCGCCCATTCGCTGAGATGATGCGCGGTGGTTTCCGGCGTCTCGTCGTAGCCGCCGAACGCGTTGGGCAGGCCGGCGTTGGGATGCACCGCGACGCGCGTATCGGCGACGCGCGCGAGATCGAGCAGAAACGGCCGCATCTCGGCGGCGCCGAGCGCGCAATTGAGGCCCACCGCGAATGGGCGCGCGTGGCGCACCGAGGTGAAGAACGCCTCGACCGTCTGCCCCGACAGCGTGCGCCCCGACAGATCGGTGATCGTACCGGAAATCATCAGCGGCAGCCGAAAACCGACCTCGTCGAACACCTGCTCGACCGCGAAGATCGCCGCCTTGGCGTTCAAGGTGTCGAACACCGTCTCGATCATCAGCAGATCGGCGCCGCCTTCGACCAGGCCGCGCGCGGATTCCGCGTAGCAGGAAACGAAACCGTCGAAACTCACTTCGCGATAGCCGGGGTCGGTGACTTTCGGCGAAATCGACGCGGTCTTGTTCGTGGGTCCGAGGACGCCGGCGGCGAAGCGCGGGCGGCCGTCGCGGCTTTCGGCGGCGTGCGCGGCGGCATGGGCGAGCGCGGCCGCGGCGCGCGCGATCTCGCGCGCCGCCGCTTCGAGGCCGTAATCGGCCTGCGCGATGGCGTTGGCGTTGAACGTGTTGGCCTTGAGGATGTCCGCGCCCGCGGCGAGATAGTCGTCGTGGATCGCCCGGATCGCGGCCGGCTGCGTGAGGTTCAACAGATCGTTGTTGCCGCGCAGGTCGCGCGCATGCGCGCCGAAGCGCTCGCCGCGGAACGCCGCCTCGTCGAACTTGCGCTTCTGGATTTCGGTGCCCATCGCGCCGTCGAGCAGCAGGATTCGCTCTTTCGCGATCTGCGCGAGCAAATGCGCGCGGGCGTCTCGGTCGCGGCCGGCGTGATCGCGCGCGCTCATGCCGGATCCTGCATCGGCTTCAGGCCGAGCCGGCGGCAGATGGCGGCCGTGAGCTGCGGGCGGTTCAGCGTGTAGAAATGAAAGCGGTCGACGCCTTCTTCCGCGAGCTTCTCGCAGAGATCGCAGGCGGTGGCCGCGGCGACGAGGTTGCGCTGCTCGGGATCGGAATCGAGCCCTTGGAACAGATCGGCCAGCCAGGCCGGCACCGAGGCGCCGCAGCGCTGCGCGAACTCGACCGCCCGCGCGAAGTTCGTGATCGGCAGGATGCCCGGCACCAGCGGCGCCGCGATACCGGCCGCGCGCACGCGATCGCGGAAGCGAAGGAACACGCCGGCATCGAAGAAGAATTGTGTGATCGCCGTCGATCCGCCCGCGTCGAGCTTGCGCTTGAGGTTGTCGAGATCGGCATCGAGGCTCGGCGAATCGGGATGCATTTCCGGATAAGCCGCGACCGCGATGTCGAAATCCGCGATTTTCCGCAGGCCCGCGACGAGCGCGGCGCCGCCCGCGTATCCGCCGGGATGCGGCGCGAATTTCGCGCCGCCGGCCGGCGGATCGCCGCGCAATGCGACGAGGTGGCGGATCCCCGCCTCCCACCAGCTTCGCGCGAGCGCGTCGATTTCGCCGCGTTCGGCGCCCACGCACGTGATGTGCGCGGCCGGCTCCAGCGGCGTCTCGGTGCGGATGCGGCGCACGATGCGGTCGGTGCGTTCGCGCGTGGTGCCGCCGGCGCCGTACGTGACCGAGACGAAGCCCGGCCGGAATGGCGCGAGCTTTTCGATCGTGGCCCAAAGCTGCGACCAGCCGGCATCGTCGCGCGGCGGGAAGAATTCGAAGCTCACCGTGGGAGGCGTGCTCATGGCGCTTACCGTTGCGCGGCGCGCGCCGGCGCCGTCTCGCGGTCGTTGGCCGGGCGGGTCGCGGACCAGAGGCAGACGGTGAGCGGCGTCCCTTCGAGGCGGACCGGCGGCCGCGTCGAGAGCCCGGCCGCGCCGAACCAGCCGTCGATTTCGGCATCGGGGAATCCGAGCCAGCGGTGGCGGTGCTCCTCGGCCAGCGCCGTCATCGCGTGGCGCGCGAAATCGACGACGACGATGCGGCCGCCGGGACGCAGCACGCGCGCCGCCTCCGCGAGCACGCGCGCCGGTTCTTCGGCGAAATGCAGCACCATGTGCAGCGTGACGGCGTCGAAACTGCCGGCCGGAAACGGCAGCTGATACATGTCGGCCTGGCGCACCTGGCAATTGCCGAGTTCGGCGCGGTTGAGGTTGGCGCGCGCGACCTGCAGCATCTCGCGCGACGAATCGATGCCGATCGCCGCGCCGATCTCGCGCCCGACGAGCTGGAGGACGCTGCCGGTGCCGGTGCCGATATCGAGCAGGTCTTTCACCTCGGATTGGAGCAGCAGCTTCCTGAGCGCGGAGTCGATCGCGCCGCCGTCGACGTGCATCGCGCGTACGCGATCCCAGTCGCCGGCGTTGCGGCGGAAATACTCGGCGGCGTGCTCGGCGCGCGCCGTCTTCACGCGCTCGAACCGTTCGAGATCGAGAGTCAGCAGCGGATCGCGGTCGGGAATGAGATCGGCGACGATGCGGGCGAGATCGGCGGCGGCGCCGCGCGTGGCGAGGCGATACCAGGCCCAGTTGCCTTCCTGATTGCGCTCGAGCAGCCCGGCGTCGACGAGCAGGCGCAGATGGCGGGAGACGCGCGGCTGACTCTGGCCGAGAATCTGGACGAGATCGGACACCGTGAGTTCGCCGTGCGCGCACAAGCCGAGGATGCGAAGCCGCGTGGGCTCCGCGACGGCGCGCAGACCTTGTAGTAAAGTCTCCATGGCGGCTCCGGTCGGCACCAATTCGAGTTATATTGGTGCATATAATTATATCTTTATGTAGATTTCAAGAACGACAAGCCCCCCGCACCTTACGACGCAATCGCCTCGGCGCAACTCGACAGGACGGACGAGCGGACGCCTGTTCCGCCGCCCGGACAAACGCGGATCCAGGTGAAGCACATCCGAAAGAACGCCGCGCCGAAGATCAAGGCGAAGCTGGCAAGGAGACTCCCGACGGGTTTGGGACGCTGACCGCGCACCTCGTCGTCGCGGGCGCCATCGGCGCGACGGAATTCCGCAAGCGCGCGCTCGACGCGGGCTGCACCGTCGCGATCCCGCTGGTCGCCATGTTGCGGGGCTGCCGCTGCGGCAGGGTGCGCGATCCGTTCGGCCAAGGATTGTCGATCGCCATGAAAATCGGGCATCCGATGCCCGAAGAGATGGAAGCGACCCAGCGCGCCACTCTTGCACAAGGCGTCCCCGGCGGCCGAAGGGCGCGGCTGCGCGAGACGCATCTCGACTTGCCCCGCCCGTGCGTTAATCTCGCTGCGCGAGCCGGAGCCGGACCCTTCGCATGCCACGCCAAGCCAATGCGGTCGATTTCTGGCGGGGTTTTGCGCTCGTCACGATCTTCATCAATCACATTCCGGGCATCTTCTACGAGCGCCTCACGCACCGGAACTTCTCGATCTCGGATTCGGCCGATCTTTTCGTCTTCCTCGCCGGCTGGTCGCTGCGCCTTCTTGCCGGCAATCCGGGGCGCGCCTCTGCCGCCTACCTCGTGGTGCGGCTTGGCGGGCGCGCATTGCAGATCTATGCCGCGCAGATCCTGATCCTCTCCGTCGCCATCGCGATGCTGGCGGCGGCGGCCGTGCTGCTGCAGAATCCGCTGATCCTCGAATGGCACAACGCCGCGGCCGTGTTCTTCGATCCCGTGCCCGCGCATCTCGGGATGGTCATGCTCAGCCACCATCTCGGTTATTTCGACATTCTGCCGCTCTACGTCGTGCTGATGCTGATGGCGCCGGCCATCGCGCTGATCGACCGCTACACCCCGCGGCTGTTGCTGCCGCTGTCGCTCGCGGTCTATTTCGGCGCCCTCGCGTTCCAGATCACGCTGCCGAGCTGGCCGGTGCAGGGCGAGTGGTTCTTCAATCCGTTCGCCTGGCAGCTCGTGTTCGTGCTCGGCTTCGTGCTCGCCCGCGGCGACGCGGCTTCGCCCGGCCTCGGCGGTTTCGCGCGGCGGCATATGCGGTGGCTGCGCCTCGCCTCGGTGCCCATCGTGGTCGGCAGCGCGCTGATCATCTGGAACGACTGGTGGCCCGATCCCACGAAGATGCCGCATCCCGTGCTGCTGTTCATCCAGAGCAAGTCCTACGCGACGCCGATGCGGCTGATCCAGTTCCTGGCCCTGATGGCGCTGTTCTCGGCCACCTATCCCTTGATATGGCGGCTGGCCCCGGGCGTGGTGCGCTTCCTCTCGCTGCTCGGGCGGAACTCGCTCGAGGTCTTCTGCGTGGGCTCGCTGTTGAGCCTGGCCGGACAAATCGTACGATTCATCTACCAGGGTGGTATAGTGATCGATACGGCCGTCGTGACGGTCGGTCTCGCTTTGCTCGCCCTCACCGCTTGGTTGACGGAATGGCGCGAACGCAACAGAGCACCCAGAACGGCCGCTACGGCCTCGGCCTAGCGCTGGCGGCCGCGTGCGCGCTCGCCGCGCCGCCGGCCGTTGCGCAACAGCAGCCTCCGCCTTCGTTCACGCGCGAGTGCCAGCCGGGCGGCACGGCGACGGCAACCGATTCGCCGCTGCCGAACGTTGCCGCCGCGCTGCAGCGCAAGAAGAAAATCAAGATTCTCGCGATCGGCGCCGCCAGCACCGCCGGCATGGGCAACGTGCGCGGCGGCTATCAGGCGCAGCTGCGCAAGCTGATCGCGGACGCGGCGAAGGGCGTGGAGGTGGAGATCGTGAACCGCGGCGTCTCGGGCGAGCTCGCGGCCCCGGCGGCGCAACGGCTCCGCGTCCAGGTGGGGCTCACCGCGCCCGATCTCGTTCTCTGGCAGGTGGGCACCAACGACGCTCTTTCCTACGTCGAGGTCGAGCGCGTCGAGGAGGTGGTGCGCGAAACGGTGCGCTGGCTGAAGGACCACAAGGTCGACGTGGTTCTGGTGGGCCTCCAATACGTGAGCGGCATGGCGCGCGATTCGCACTATCAGGCGATCCGGCTGGCGCTCCGACGTATCGCGCAGGAGGAGAACGTCATCATCGTCCGCCGCTACGAGGCGATGGAAGTGCTCGAGAAAGCGCAGCGGGCGGAACCCGGCGGCTATTTCGACGAATTCGCGGGCAGCGAGACCGCCTACAGCTGCATGGCGCAATACGTGGCGCGCGCGATCAGCGTGGCGCTGTTCGGGCGCGCCTTGCGGCCCGGCGCGCCGCCGCCGTAAACGCGGAGGCCGGCGCTTCAGTTCGGCAGGGGCGTCACCGTGAGATCGGGCGGGCCTTCGATGCCGACGTCGTGCGGCGCGTCGTGATCGCCGGTACGAAGGCCGAAGATCTGGGCGAGGTCTTCGGGGGCGAGCGCCACGCCGTTGCGATGCAGTATGTCTCCGACGATCTTGTCCTCGAAGCCCATGTAATGTCCCGGACCGAAATTTGCCATCTCTCCGGGATAGAAGACGTATTCCTTCACGATGCAGTCGAGCGCCTTGCGCCCGAGAAAATAGACCGGCCCGCTCGCCCATGGCGCCCTAAACCGGGTGCGGTCGGGCACGCCCATCGCCGGTTCGCACTTGCCGACGTGCCAGCACCGGTCGAAATTCGCGGCGCCGACCGGCGTCCCCGCATATTCGGCCGTCGCGAGGAACCGGGCGATTCTCGCGGTATCCGGAGCGCCGACGACGCGGGCATCGTCATCGACCTTCAGCACCGGCACCCGGCCGAACATCGTCCGGACCGCGAGGAATGCCTCCATGACCTTCTTCGCGAGGCCCTCGTAAGAGTCCGGCGCGGGGACGATGAGGTCGTTCCCGACGATCGTCGCCTCCTCGCGGCCGCTCTGCCCTACGACGACAAGCAGCGGCGACAGACTTTCGGAAAGCGCCGCTCGCAGGCGGGCGGCCTTGGCGCGGTTTTTCTCGCAAGAGATGATCAGATGGACGGCGCCGGGCGCGGGGTGGGCCGCCGGCAGACGTCCGCTTTCGAGCAGCTGCGCATATGCCGTTTCCGCCGCCGCGGAATATGGAGCGAGGGCGATGAACTCCCGGATCAGGCGGCGCACGCACGCCGCCCTGCCCGGATCGGGCCTGAATGCGGCGATTGCGCGAAACCAGAGGCGCGCAAGCTGCGGCGACCACAAGCGGCCCCCGAAGGCGGCGTTGGCCAGAGCGATTCGGCCGGCGAAATCGCTGGCGCAAAATCGCTCCGCATCGATCGAAGCAGGAAGCTCCGGCTGAATCATCGCGCAACTGGCCCCCCGCGGAGCGCTCTGCGCGCGATCGTGACGCCAATGCCGGTCTCGGCACCCGTGCCCCGATCGCCGTCGCAGCCGGCGCGCCGCCTCGGGGCCAAGCTAGCGTGAATGCGGTATTGGCGTCGACCGGTGACGCCACCTGCCGTGCGCCGCGGCCAAGACGAGGCTATTCCGCGAGCAATGCGGCGAAGCTGACCGGCGGGGCCTTGGCCTGCGCCGCGAGATGCTCGACGCTGGCCTTGACCACGGCCGAGTAGCGCGCCGCGTGGGCCTGGTTGCGCGGCGACCACCGCTGCCCGGCCCGCAGGACGGGCGCGCGGCCGGAAAGGTAGGCGGCGGCGACGAGCTGGGGCTCGAATCCGGTGCCCTTGTAGAAACGCGCATGATAGCGGGCGACGAGTTCGATGGAGACCGCGGGATCGAACAGCGCGGCGCGGTCGATCCTGCGCTCGGGCGACAGCCGGCGCGCGGACGAGATCAGCAATTGGCCGAGCCCGACCGAAACCCGGTCGGGCGTGGCCGCGTCGCTGACATAGCCGGGATTGGTGGCCACCGCGCGCGTGTTTCCGCCCGACTCGTCGACGATCGTGGCGAGGATGAGTTCGGCCGGCACGCCGTGCCGCTGCGCGGCGCCGGCGATCAAATGGCCGTAACGCTGCCACGTCGGAGCGATGAGGGCGATGCGGTATCGCACCGGCGCCGTTTTCGCGGCCGCGCGGCCGCAATCCGGCGCCGGCGCGAAATTCAGCTGCCCCGCGGCCGGCGCGAAGGCGTCCGCGCGCGCGATCAG
>CAZUYG010000120.1:1546-8106 GCA_964624265.1 uncultured Candidatus Odyssella sp. | reverse complement strand
GGTCGGCGAGCGGGGCCTCAAGCTCTCGGGCGGCGAGAAGCAGCGCGTCGCCATCGCCCGCACGATCCTGAAGCGTCCGCGCATCCTGATCTTCGACGAAGCTACGTCCGCGCTCGACACGCACACCGAGAAGGAGATCCAGTCGAATCTCCGCGACGTGTCGGCCGACCACACCACCCTCGTCATCGCGCACCGGCTGTCCACGATCATCGACGCGGACGAGATCATCGTGCTCGACAAGGGACGCATAGTCGAGCGCGGGCGCCACGGCGAACTGCTCGCCCGGGGCGGCGTCTACGCTGCGTTGTGGCGTCGCCAGCAGGAAGCGGCGAACGGCGAGGCCGCGGCCAAGGATGCCGGCGGCGCCGGGGAGGGCGTGGCGCTCCCCGAATCCGCGGAAAAGGCCGATCGCCTCGTCGCCGTCGGAGAATAGGCATGGCGCAGCCGGTGCTCACGCATGTCGCGCTGCATTGCCGCGATTTCGCGAAGAGCGTCGCGTTCTACCGGTCGTTCTGCGGCCTGCTGCCGGTCCACGAGCGGCGCGACGCCGCCACCGGCGCCGCGGTCGCCTGGCTCGCCGAGCCGGGGCGCGAGAAGGAAATGATTTTCGTGCTCGTGTCGGGCGGGCCGGCTCGCGCGCCCCGGGCCGAGCGCGACTACAGCCACCTGGGCTTTGCGCTCGAATCGCGCGCGGCGGTCGACGCGGTCGCGGAACGCGCGCGCGCGGCCGGATGCCTGCTCTGGCCGCCGCGCGAGGAGCCGTTCCCGGTGGGCTACTATTGCGGCGTCGCCGACCCCGACGGCAACGCGGTCGAGTTCAGCTACGGCCAGCCGCTCGGTCCGGGCGCGTAATTTCCGTTCCCGCGCGCGCCGGTGCCGTCTAGGCTGGGTGTAACGCCGTCCTGGCAGCCGATCGGAATTGGAAATGCGCCGACTGGCGCGAGTGCTGGCACTCGTATGTCTCGTCCATGGCCCGGCCGCCCATGCGCAGGAAGCGCCGGCGCCCGCGGCGTCGCTCAAGGGCAAATTCCTCGTGGCCGATCCGGCGATGCCCGACGCGCGATTCGCCGGCACCGTGATCTACGTGATCGCCCATTCGGCGGAGGGCGCGGTCGGCATCGTCGTCAACCGGCCCGGTGCGACCCGCCCCTTGCCCGACGTGTTGCGCGCGTTCGGCGTTCCGCCCGTCGAGGGGAAGGAGGATGCGACCCTCGATCTGAATTGGGGCGGCCCCGTAGAGGGCGATCACGTGATGCTGTTGCACTCCGACGACTACAAGACGTCGTCGACCGTCGCCGTGGCGCCCGGCGTCGCGCTGTCGGTGCCGAAAGATGCCTTGGGCGATATCGCCGCCGGGCGCGGGCCGCGCCAGTTCATCGTCGCGGTGGGTTATGCCGGATGGTCCGCGGGGCAGCTCGAGCGCGAGATCGAGATGAAGGGCTGGGCGGTGATCGCCGGCGGCGCCGACCTGCTGTTCGATTCCGACGTCGCCGGGAAATGGCGCCGCGCCTGGGCGCGGCGGACCCAGGATCTCTGACGCGCCGGCTCAGGCGGCGTCGTTGGGCCGCTGCGGCACGGGGGGCGGGGCCGCGGCACCCGGCGCCGGCTGGACGAAACTGACGACGGCGTTCTGCGCCGTCGAAAGCGCGCGACCGGGCGCGGAATTGAACTGGCCCATGCACAGCGCCCATTCCTCGAGCGATGCGGGATCAGCCCCCAGCTTGACCGCCAGCGCGCGCACCAGCGTCTGGAGGCTCATCACCTTCTCCCGCAGTTCCGCGATCTCCGCGCGAGTCGCGAACAAGGGAACAAGGTCCTCATGCGCGTCGAGGCCCGTCTCATGCCTTGCCATATCCCGCTCCTGCATCCATTTCGGCTCTCGGGTCTGCGCTTTGCGTCGCTCGAAGTCGCGCAGGCCCGCGGCCCGGTTGTTCCGGGACTGGCCGATCCCGCAAGTATCGGCCGGCGGGCGTGCGGTCCGCAAGGTGAGACCGCAGGCCGACCGCCATTCGTCCGGCGCGCCGTTGCCGTCTGCGCGCCGCCGCCTATGTCGTCTCGGTTGCCGCAAATTCAGGAGAGCGCATGGCTGACCGCGCGAGACGCCTTCCCGGCAATGCGCCCGGTGCTTTTTTCGTCGATTCCGGCTGCATCGACTGCGACACCTGCAACTGGCTGGCGCCGGCGGTGTTCGATGACGGCGGGGACGGTCATTCGCGCGTGCACCGGCAGCCCGGCGACGCGGCGGCGCGCATCCGGGCCGAGATGGCGCTGCTCGCCTGTCCGGTCGGCGCGATCGGCACCGAGGAAAAGAACGACCTCGCCGCCGCGCGCGCGGCGTTTCCCGAGCGCATTGCCGGGGAGGTCTATCATCTCGGCTATCACGCCGAAGCGAGCTTCGGCGCCGCGAGCTATCTGCTGCGGCGGCCCGAAGGCAACGTGCTGGTCGATTCGCCGCGTTTCACCGCGCCGGTGGTGGACGCGCTGGAGCGCATGGGCGGCGTCGCGCTCATGTTCCTCACGCATCGCGACGACGTCGCCGACCACGCGCGCTTCCGCGCGCATTTCGGCTGCCAGCGCGTTTTGCACGAAGCCGACGTGGCGCACGATACGCGCGACGTCGAGACGATACTCGCCGGCGAGGCGGCGGCCGAGCTTGGGCCGGGCCTGCTGGCGATTCCCGTTCCCGGCCACACGCGCGGCTCCGTCTGCCTGCTGGCCGACGAGACGTTCCTGTTTACCGGCGATCACGCCGCCTGGAGCCCCGAGCGCGGGCACATTTACGCGTTTCGCGATGCCTGCTGGTACGACTGGCAGGAATTGCGCCGCTCGATGGCGCGGCTCGCCGCGTACCGTTTCGAGTGGATACTTCCCGGCCACGGCCGCCGCTGCCATTTTCCGGCGGAGCGCATGCGCGGCGAGATGGAACGCTGCGTCGATTGGATGGCGCGCGTCTGAATGCGATTTCTCCTCCCCCGCCGGGACGGAGGAGGGTAGGGTGGAGGCCATTCCACCGCCAATCCGCCGCTCGATTTGAAGAACCCGCCACCCTACGCCGACGCCCGGACCGTCCCCGCCAGCGGGAGCGGAAATATTGCGTCGCTGGCCTCGGGCCTGCGCAGCGGCGACCGGCGCGCGCTGGCGCGGGCGATCACGCTGGTCGAATCGACGCGCGCCGATCACCGTGCCGAAGCCAACGCGCTGCTCGCCGCGCTGCTGCCGCACACCGGCCGCTCGATCCGCCTCGGCATCACCGGCGTGCCCGGAGTCGGCAAATCCACGTTCATCGAGTCGTTCGGCCTGCACGTGATCGGCGAGGGGCACCGTATCGCGGTGCTCGCGATCGACCCGAGTTCCAAGCGCGGCGGCGGCTCGATCCTCGGCGACAAGACGCGCATGGAGCAGCTGGCGCGCAGCGAGGCGGCGTTCATCCGGCCGTCGCCGGCCGGCACCACGCTCGGCGGCGTGGCACGGCGCACGCGCGAGGCGATGCTCGTGGCCGAAGCCGCCGGCTTCGACGTCATCATCGTCGAGACGGTCGGCGTCGGCCAGTCCGAGACGGCGGTGGCCGAGATGGTCGACATGTTCCTGCTGCTGCTGCCGCCGGCCGGCGGCGACGAATTGCAGGGCATCAAGCGCGGCATCGTGGAGCTGGCCGACCTGATGGTGGTGACGAAGGCCGACGGCGACCTCATGCCGGCCGCGGGCCGCACGCAGTCCGAATATCAGCACGCGCTGCGCCTGTTGCGCCCGTCGGTGCCGGGCTGGACGCCGTCGGTGATGATGAGCTCGGCCGTCACCGGCAAGGGCATCGCCGAGGTGTGGGACGCGGTGGGGCGCTACCGCGTGGCGCTCGCGCAGGCCGACGCGCTCGCGCGCCGCCGCGCGGATCAGGCCCGCGCCTGGATGTGGAGCGAGATTTCCGAGGGTCTGCTCGCCGCCTTGCGCGAGCACGAGGGCGTGCGCGCCGAATTGAAGAAGCTGGAGCACGCCGTCGCCGACGGCCGCATGACTCCGGGCGCCGCGGCGGATCGGGCAATCGAGGTTTTTCTGGCAGGGCCGAAGCGGCGCTGAGTTCGCGGCGGGCGGGGCAGCGGGCTCAATCCTCGCGGAAGGCCTTGCGGAAGCTGCGCGTGATCGGCGCGGCGAGGTAGGCGAACATCGTGCGCTCGCCGGTGACGATGATCACTTCCGCCGGCATGCCGGGATAGAGCTTGATGGAAGGATCGATGTCGCTGGGCTTCCTCGTCAGCTCGATGCGCGCCATGTAATAGGCGGCGTTCGATTTCGGGTCGGTGAAGCGGTCGGCCGAGACGCTCACGACCTTGCCCGGCATCGGCGGCGCAAAGCGCACGTTGTAGGGCGTCAGCCGCACATGCGCGGCGAGGCCTGGCCGCACGACGTCGATATCGTTGGGCTCGATCTGCGCCTCGATCGTCAGCGGCTCGTCGCGCGGCACGATCGCCATCAGCGGCTCGCCGGCCTTGATGACGCCGCCGGTCGTGTGGATCTTGAGATCGATCACGACGCCGGAAACCGGCGCCTTGATCGCGGCGCGCGCGATCGCGTCCTCGGCGACGCGCAGCTGCGCCTGGTTCTCGCCGAGCTCGCCGACCAGCTCGGCCTCGCGCCGCTGAAGCGCCAGCAGACGAGGCCGCTGCGCGAGGCCTTTTTTCAGCAGCCCCTCGACCGTGTCGATCTCCGAGCGCAGCAGGGTGAGCTGCGATTCCGAAGACTTGATCTTCGCCTTCAGCAGCTCGATGCGCGCGCGCGGCTGCGTCGTGTCGAGCTGGATCAGGACCTGATCCTTCTCGACCGATTGGCCTTCCTTCACCATCAGTTTCTCGACGATGCCGCCTTCCAGGTGCTGAACCGTCTTGCGGTTCGTGTCGAGGCTCACGGAGCCGATCGCGATCGCGGCGCTCTCGATCGGGGCGAGGAATCCCCACAGGACCACGGCGCCCAGGAATCCCCCGAGCACGAGATAGCCCCAGCGGATCCAGCGCTGCGCCGGCGGGCGGTCGCTGGTTGGGTCGGCGACGACGGTGAAGGGCTCGCGGTCGGTCTTAGCCACGCACGCCTCCCTGCTGCGCCATCTGCAGCTGCCGCTGGCGCGATTCCTCCAGCCGCGCGAGCACCTCCTTGCGCGGCCCAAACATCGCGATGCGGCCCTCGTGCAGCAGCAGCACCTTGTCCACGTGATCGAGAAGATTCGAGCGGTGCGTGACGACGACGACGGTCACGCCTTCGTTCTTGAGCGCGTGCAGCGTTTCCATGAACGCGCGCTCGCCCTGGCGGTCGAGATGGGCGTTGGGCTCGTCCATGACCACGAATTTCGGTCCCCCGAACAGCGCCCGGGCGAGGCCGATGCGCTGGCTCTGCCCGCCCGAGAGGCCCTGGCCGCCTTCGCCGATCGGCGTCTGGTAGGCGCGGGGCAGCGCCTGGATGAAATCGTGCGCGCGCGCCAGCTCGGCGGCCTTCAGAACCTGCTGCGGCACCGTCACGCGCAGCCGCGCGATATTCTCCTCGATCGTGCCGCGGAACAGCTCCACGGATTGCGGCACGTAGCCGATGTTGGCGCCCTTGTCGGCCGGTTCCCAGGTGGAGAGGTCGATGCCGTCGAAGCGCACCGTGCCGGCCGACGGCTTGACCGCGCCGACGAGAATGCGTGCGAGCGTCGTCTTGCCCGAGCCCGAGGGCCCGCGGATGGCGAGGCTCTCGCCCGGCTCGAGCGCGAAGGAAATGCCGCGCAGCGTCGGCTCGCGCTGGCCGGGATGCAGCATGATGACGTCTTCGACCGAGATGCGCCCCTTGGGCTTCATCGCGCGGGCATCGGTGCCGCGCGGCTCCGACACTTCGAGGAATTGGCCGAGCCGCTTGTAGGCGTTGCGCGCGGCCGTCGCGTGGCGCCAGCCGCCCACCGCCATCTCCACCGGCGCCAGCGCGCGCGCGACGAGGATCGTGCTGGCCACGAGCGCGCCCGAGGTGATCTCGCCTTTCAAGGCCAGCCACGCGCCCGCGGCGAGAATCGCCGCCTGCAGGATCTGGCGCACCGCGCGCGAGAGCGAGGTGAGAAAGTTGGACCGCGTGCCGGCATGGCGGACGTAGTTCATCGCCAGCGTGTTGCGCTCGCTCCAGCGCTGCGACAGCTGCGGCATGAGCCCCATCGCGCGGATCGAATCGGCGTTGCGCACCGCGACATCGGCATCGTAAAGGCCTTCTCCGGCGAGCGTGCCCGCGCGCTCCTGGGCCGTCCGGGTCATCGCGTCGGTGGCGAAGGCGAGGACGCCGAGCAGCGCGGCGCCCACGATCGCGATGGCGCCCAGCAGCGGATGCAGCAGGAACAGCACGATCAGCATCACCGGCGCGAACGGCGCGTCGAAGATCGGAAACAGATAGGGGCCGACGAAGAAGTTCCGCAGCTGCGCCACGTCGCGCAGCGGCTGCGCCGCGGCGGGGCCGGTCTGCACGGGAGCTTGCCCGGCGACCGATGCCGCGAACACGCGCGGGCCCACGCGTTCTTCGAACCAGGTGCCCACCGCCGAAGCCACCTGGCCGCGCGC
>CAZUYG010000120.1:0-1446 GCA_964624265.1 uncultured Candidatus Odyssella sp. | reverse complement strand
GGCCGGGCGCGGCAGGGCGCCGCTTGACGCGGGCGCCGGCCATCGCCTATGAACGCGCCTTCTGCCGGGCCGCTTCGCCCGGCAAGCCGTTTTCAGAGAAATTACAAGAGCTTAAGGAGCGAGCCCATGGCCCGCCGTTGCGTCATCACCGGCAAGGACCCGCTTGTCGGCCACAATGTCAGCCACTCGAAGCGCCGCACGAAGCGCCGCTTCCTGCCCAACCTCCAGGTCGCGTCGCTGTGGAGCGATAGCCTCAATCTGCCGGTGAAGCTGCGCATCACCACCGCGGGCCTGCGGACCGTCGAGCACAATGGCGGTATCGACGCGTTCCTGATCGACACGCCCGATGCGAAGCTCTCGGCCGAGGCGCGCCGCCTCAAGCGCCGCGTCGAGCGCGCCAAGGAAAAGCGCGCGGCCGCGGCCGCCTGAGCCGCCCGAAGAGCGAAGACCGGAAAGCCCGCCGCAAGGCGGGCTTTTTCGTTTGCGCCAGGTTTTTGGGGCGTCAACCAGCCGCGCTGTGACCGCGATCATCGCGCCGCCGCGGCGTGTCTGTCACTTTCCGCGTGTGGAACAGGCTTATTCGCCGGAAAGGATAGTCCCATGCTGGTCACCAAGGGAATGCCGCGCGGACATCTGGCCGCGATCGCGATCAGTTACGCGCTGCTCATTGGCACGAGCTTCTATCTGGCCTTGATGACGGCCGAACGCGCGACCGGCGCGCTCGGCTTCACGGTCGTCCTGATCGTCATCATCCCGATCCTGCTCGCCGAATCGGCTCGGGCGCCGGCGAAATCGGTCGGCCTGCCCGAGCGGCATGTGCGGATCGATTCGCCGCTGCAGCCGGACGCGGTGTTCGCGAAACTGGCCGAGCTCAAATTTGGCCGGGTGCGCCCGCACGACACGGATGCCGGCCGCCGCGTCGTCGTGCTTTCGGCGCCGCTCTCCGGCATGAGCTACGGGCACTTCTTCCCGATCTTCGTGCGCGGTTCCGGCGCCGGCTCGATCGTCGAAGTCGGCATCACGCCGAAGAGCGTCGATTGCCGCCCGCGCCTCGAAAAAGCGCTTGCGGCCTGCGCGGCCGAAATCCGCAAGGCGATCGCGGCTTGACCTTCGCGTTGCCGTCGAACGGGAAAGCCCGCCGCGAGGCGGGCTTTTTCATGACCGCCGGCTATCAGTCGCGGCCCGCCCGGGGTTAATCTCGCGGGCGTGCAATCGGGGCCGAACGGAATTCCGTGAAAACCATCTTCCTCATCGCCGCGAGCGTCGTGGCCTCGGCCACGACGCTTGGCGCCGCCGCGGCCGAAACCGTTCGATTTCCCGGCAAGGGCGTCGCGCTGATCGGCGAGATTTTCGTTCCGGCGGGGCGCGGACCGCATCCCGCCGTGGTGGCGCTGCATGGCTGCGCCGGCCTTTACGACGGCAAGGGCGTCCTCACGCCGCGGCATG
>CAZUYG010000119.1:5240-8108 GCA_964624265.1 uncultured Candidatus Odyssella sp. | reverse complement strand
CCGGCGGCCGGCGACAGCGTCCCCGGCGCCTCCTGCACCGGTTCGCCGTCGATTGCGAAGATCGTGTTCCGGTCGTGCTCGACGAGGAGCCAGCCGCCGCCCGCGGCAAGCACCACGAACAGCGGAATGAACAGGCGCTTGAAGAAATCCATCGTGGCTTCCCCCCGGCGCGGCGGCGCGGCGGCGCCTGTCGCGCCGCCGCGCATCCGATCGTCGTCAGCGCTGCGCCTTGCGCGCCTCGTAGAGCGCGATGGCCTTCAGCATGTCGAGCGCGCGCTCCATCTGATAGTCGGCCGGAGCGGCGTCCTTCTTCTCGCCCGGCTTCTCGTCGGGCTTGGCTTCCGGTTTCGGCTGCTCGGGCTTCGCTTCGTCCGGCTTCTTGTCGTCCGGGTTGGTCAGGGCGCCCTTGAGATCGCGCTCGCGGCGCACTTCGCCGTTGGCGGCGGCCTCGAACTTGCCCTGTTCCACGGTGATGTCGGGCGAAACGCCGACGGCCTGAATGGAGCGGCCCGACGGCGTGTAGTAGCGCGCCGTGGTGAGGCGCATCGCGCCCTGGCTGCCCAGCGGCACGATCGTCTGCACCGAACCTTTGCCGAAGCTCTGCGTGCCCATGATGATCGCGCGGCGGTGGTCCTGCAGCGCGCCGGCCACGATCTCGGAGGCCGAAGCGGAGCCGGTGTTGATCAGAACGATGATCGGCTTCCCTTCGGCGCCGTCGCCCTTCTTGGCGTTGAAGCGGCTCGTCACCTTGCCGTCGCGGCCGCGCGTCGAAACGATCTCGCCGGCGTCGAGGAACTCGTCCGACACGGCGATCGCCTGATCGAGCAGGCCGCCCGGATTGTTGCGGAGATCGAGGACGACGCCCTGCCACTTGTCGCCGAGCTTCTGCTTGAACGTGGCCAGCGCCTCGCGCACGCCGACGTCGGTCTGCTCGGTGAAGCTCGTGATGCGGATGACGCCGATGTTGCCCTCGATGCGGCTGCGCACCGACTTCACCGTGATGACGGCGCGGGTCAGCGTCACGTCGAACGGATCCTTCTCGCCGCGGCGCACCTTGATCGTCACCTTCGTGTCGACCGGGCCGCGCAGCTTGTCCACCGCTTCCTTGAGCGTCCAGCCGGCGACCGGCTTTCCGTCGATGTGCGTGATGTAGTCGCCCGCCTGGATGCCGGCCTTGGCCGCCGGCGTGTCGTCGATCGGCGCGACCACCTTCACCACGCCCTTGTCGAGCGTCACTTCCATGCCGAGGCCGCCGAACTCGCCCTTGGTCTGGACCTGCATCTCCTTGAACGATTCGGCGTCCATGTAGGAGGAGTGCGGGTCGAGCGATTGCAGCATGCCGTTGATCGCCGACTCGATCAGCTTCTTGTCGGTGACCTTGTCGACGTAGCTCGAGCGCACGCGCTCGAACACGGCGCCGAAGAGGTCGAGCTGCTTGTAGGTGTCGCTCGACTTCTCGGTGACGGCCGGCCCCGAAAGGAGCAGGGCGGTCACTGCGACGGAGGCGAAGACTGCAAAGCGCTTCATGCGGATACCCTAGGATTGACGGGGAAGAAACCAATGGGCCGGATCGATCGGCCGGCCGTTGTGGCGGATTTCGACGTAAAGCTGCGCGCCCTGGGATTCGTGCTCGCCGACGATGCCGACCGGCTCTCCGGCCAGCACCCACTGCTTGACGCTCGCATCGATGCGGGCGAGCCCGACGATCAGGCTATGATACCCGTCGCGGTGTTCGATGATCAATATACGGCCATAGCCCCGGAATGGTCCCGCGAACACGATCTGGCCGTCGAACGGGGCCACCGCCTGGGCGCCGGGCCGGGCCGCGATCATCATGCCCTTGCTGAACTCGCCGAGCTTCTCCTCGGAGCCGAAGCGCGGCGTCACCGTGCCCGTGGCGGGCAACGTGAGCTTGCCGCGAAAGGCGGCGAAAGAGCGGATCTTGCCCTTTGGCGGCTCGGTGAGCGCGGCCGTGCGCGGCGCCGGCTCGGGCTTCGCCTTTTCCTGGCGCAATTTGACAATGAGGTCGCGTAGCGTCTCGGCCTCCTTGGTGAGGGCCTCGAGCCGCGCGCGGTTGGCGGCCTGCTCGTCCTCGGTTTCCTTGAGCAGCGCCTGCTTTTGTTCGACGAGGCCCATCAGCGCCTTGCGCTCGCGGCCCAGCGCGCTGTCCGCGTCGGCGACGGTGCCGCGCCGCGCGCGCACGGCCTCTTTCAGCCGGCCATAGGCCTCGATCTCGCGCTTCAGCATCTCGGCGCGGCGCTCCAGTTCGGGCACCAGGCCGCGCAGCACCAGCGCCGTCCGCACCGCGTCGTTGGCGTCGTCGGAGCGGCTCGCGAGCGTCACCGGCGGGCGCAGCGAGAGGCGCTGCAGCGCCGCCAGGATCTCGGCGAGCTGCTGCTGGCGCTTCTGGAAATCGGCCGCCGCCGCCTTCTCGCGCGCCTCGAGCACGCGCAGCTCCGATTCCTGCCGCGTCAGCGCGGATTCGCGCGTCTGCGTCGCGGCCGCCGTCTTCACGAGCTTCTCGCGCAGCGAACGGATCTCGTCGCGGATCGCCGCCGTGCGCTTCTGCAGCTCGGCCGCGGCCTCGCGTTCGCGCTTGATGCGCGCTTCCACCTCTTTGAGCTTTTTCGGATCGGCTTTCTCGGCCGGTTTGGTCTGCGCCCATGCCGGCGCGGCGCCCGCGGACAGCGCCAACGCAATCACGAGCGCGAGGCTGCGGTTACGCGGCAACCGTGCGCTCCCGGCCCGCGCGGGCCTGTTCGCGGGGCTCGATCAGCGAGCGGCCGGTCATATCTTGCGGCGGCTGCAGGCCGAGCAGCGCCAGCAGCGTCGGGGCCACGTCGGCGAGCTTGCCGTCGCGCAACGTCG
>CAZUYG010000119.1:0-5230 GCA_964624265.1 uncultured Candidatus Odyssella sp. | reverse complement strand
TTGTGTAACGCCGCGTCGCGCCATGCACCCTCGGCACCGCACAGCACGACCGGCACGAGGTTCATCGTATGCGCGGTGTGGTGCTGGCCGGTGAGCTGGTCTTTCATCGTCTCGGCGTTGCCGTGGTCGGCGGTGATGATCATGGCCCCGCCGGCCCGGCGCACCGCGGCCTCGACGCGGCCGATCGCATCGTCCACCGCGCGCACGGCCTTCACCGCCGCGGCGAGATCGCCGGTGTGCCCCACCATGTCGGTGTTGGCGTAGTTGACGACGATGAAATCGAAGGTGCCGCCCTCGATCGCCGCCACGAGCCTGTCGGTCACTTCGGGCGCCGACATTTCGGGCTGGAGATCGTAGGTGGCCACCTTCGGCGAAGGCACCAGGATGCGCTCCTCGCCCGGAAACTGCCGTTCCTCGCCGCCGTTGAAGAAGAACGTCACGTGCGCGTATTTCTCGGTTTCGGCGATGCGGAGCTGCTTCCAGCCCTGCTTCGCGACGATTTCTCCCATCGTGTTCGTCAGCGCCTGCGCCGGAAACAGCGCCGGAATGAAGCCGTTCAGCGCCTCGGAATATTCGGTCATGCCGAGCGTCGCCGCGAACTTCACCTGCCGCTTGCGCGCGAAGCCGTCGAAGGCCGGATCGAGCAGCGCGGTCAGGATCTGCCGCGCGCGGTCGGCGCGGAAATTGATCATCGCGATGCCGTCGCCGTCCTTCATGCCGGCGAAATCGCCAATGGCGGTGGGCTTCACGAACTCGTCGTTCTCGCCGCGCGCATAGCCGGCCTCGATCGCGGCGCGCGCGCTCGCGGCTCTTTCGCCTGCCGCATCGACGAGCGAGTCATAGGCCAGCGCCACACGCTCCCAGCGCTTGTCGCGGTCCATGCCGTAATAGCGTCCGCCGATCGTCGCGATGCGGATGCCGGCCTGTCCGGCGATATCGTTCTCGAACTGCGCGAGGTAGCCGAGCGCGCTGCGCGGCGGCGTATCGCGCCCGTCGAGGAAGCCGTGCACGGCGACCTTCAGGCCCGCCGCGGCGAGTTCGCGCGCGATCGCCGCGAAATGCGCCTGATGCGAATGCACGCCGCCGGGCGAAAGCAGGCCCATCACATGCGCCGTGCCGCCGCTGGCCTTCAGCCGGGCGACGAATTCCTGGAAAGCGGGCAGCTTCGGGATCGCGTGCTCGCGCACGGCCTTGTCGATGCGCGGCAGCTCCTGCATCACGACGCGGCCGGCGCCGATGTTCATGTGGCCGACTTCGGAATTGCCCATCTGGCCTTCGGGCAGGCCGACATGCAGCTCGGAGGCGTCGAGCAGCGCGTGCGGACACTCCGCCATGAGGCGCTCCCAATGCGAGGGATGCGCCTGGCAGATCGCATTGTCTTCGCATTCGACGCGGTGGCCCCAGCCGTCGAGCACGCAGAGGACGACGGGGCGCAAAGCGGGGCGGCGGACAGGCGGCCGTTCCTGGCTCATTGGTTAATGTCGAAGCCCGAAAAATCCTTGAGACGACCGCTATATAGGCCCTGCGGCGCGCGCGATACAGCGCCCCGTGCGCCGCAGGCCTTAACCTTTGCCAGCAACTGTGGCGGATGTGTGTTGCCGCCCGGCACCGCTAGGCGCGGTGATAGGGGTGGCCGGTCAAGATCGTGTGAGCGCGGTAGATCTGCTCCAGCAGCATCGCGCGGGCCAGCATGTGCGGCCAGGTCATCGTGCCGAGGGCCAGCCGCGCCGCCGCCTGCGCGAGCACCGCGGGCGCGAGGCCGTCGGCGCCGCCGACGATGAAGGCGAGATTGTCGCCGCTGCGCTCGCGCCAGGCCGCGACCTGCTTCGCGAAGCCGGCGCTGTCGTAGCCCTTGCCGCGTTCGTCGAGCGCCACGGCGAGGGCGCCTTTCGGCAGTTCCTTCAGGATCAGCTCGCCTTCGCGCTGTTTGCGCTCCTCGCCCGAAACCGGCCGCCGCTCTTCCACCTCGCGGATCTCGAGCGGCAGCGGAATGCGGCGGCGGAACTCGTCGCACAATTCCCTGAGCGGGCCGGCGTTGAGCCGGCCGACGGCGATAATCGTGATCATGGCGTAGGGCTGAGGGCGACTCGCGCGTAGGGGCGCGCTGCGCGCGCCCTCTTTCCACGATCGAGGCCGTTGCCGCTCGCGCCGGGCGCGCGCAGCGCGCCCCTACGCGGGAAAGGCCGTGCTAGGCGATCCGTTCGGCGGCGCGGGCCGGCGCCGGCTCGTCGGACCAGAGCTTTTCGAGATTGTAGAAGCTCCGCACTTCGGGTCGGAACAGGTGCACGACGACGTCGCCCGAATCGAGCAGTACCCAGTCGCGCTGGGTCATGCCCTCGGCCGGCACCCGGCTTATCCCTTGAGCTTTGAGCTTCTGGACGAGGTGGTCGGCCATTGCGCCCACTTGCCGGTCCGATTTGCCGGTGGCGATGACCATGTAGTCGGCAAAGCTGGCTTTGCCCACGAGATCGACGACAACCACATCCTCGGCCTTGTCGTCGTCGAGCGACGCCGTGATCAGCCGCAATTGCTCCTGGGCCGACGGCGTGCCGCTTTTCAGCTTGGGTATGGCGTTGCTCTCCTCTGGGGGCGGCCGCTGCGGTGGACTGAGGGGCGGCCCCCTCCGGTGTGGCCTGATCCCGGATGCGAGCCTCACGAGGCCCGCTTCTGGGCGCGGATCGCACTGGCCGACGCTGCGACCAGCCGGGAATGGATGAAGATCCATGTCGGCGGCCGGTGCCGGGCCAAGCTCCGCGCTGCCCTTTCGGGCAGACGGCCGTCCCGGAACCGCGCAGAAGCAGCACCTGACAGCGCGCTCTCAAGATAATGGGGCCGCGCGAAGACGGCAACGGGAACCGTGTGAAAAATCAATGACCAATCCTTCCAGGCCGGGATCTGGGCGAGGTTGTCGGCGCCCATGAGCCAGACGAAGGACAGGCGGGGATAGCGCGCCTTGAGGCGGCGGAGCGCTTCGGCCGTGTAGCGCGTGCCGAGGTCGCGCTCGATGTCGGTCACGCGCATGGCGCGGCCCGCGCGCGACGCCGCCGAGGCGAAGCGCTCGGCCAGTGGCGCCATGCCGGCCACCGGCTTCAGCGGATTGCCCGGCGAAACCAGCCACCACACCTCGTCGAGGCCCAGACGCTCGATCGCCTGCCGCGCGATGTGGAGATGGCCTTCATGCGCCGGATTGAACGAGCCGCCGAGCAGGCCCACCGCAGCGCGCCGGAACGGCGAGGGCGGGCCGGGATGCCAGCGAATCGCGGCCGGCGGCGCGGATTTTCGCGGCGGCGACACCGGTGGAGTCAGGGCCTGATCTGCCCGTTGCCGCGCACCACGTATTTCATCGAGGTGAGCTGCTCGGCGCCGACGGGGCCGCGCGCGTGCAGGCGGCCGGTGGAGATGCCAATCTCGGCGCCCATGCCGAATTCGGCACCGTCGGCGAATTGCGTCGAGGCGTTGACGAGCACGATCGCGCTGTCCACCTCGCGCGTGAAGCGCTCGGCCGCGGCCTTGTCTTCGGTCACGATCGCATCGGTGTGGTGCGAGCTGTATTTCTCGACATGGGCGATGGCGGCGCCGACGCCGTCCACGACCTTCGCGGCGATGATCGGCTCGAGGAACTCGGTGTAATAGTCGTCCTCGGTCGCCGCCTTCACGCGCGGATCGGCGGCGCGCACGGCTTCGTCGCCGCGCACTTCGCAGCCCGCATCGAGCAGGTCCTTCACGATCGGCGCGACATGGGTCTCGGCGCAGACGCGGTCGATGAGCACGGTCTCGGCCGCGCCGCACACGGAAACGCGGCGCATCTTCGCGTTGAGCACGACCTTCCGCGCCATCGCGAGATCGGCCTTGCCGTCGACATAGACGTGGCAGTTGCCGTCGAGATGCGCGATCACCGGAATGCGGCTTTCCTGCTGGACGCGCGCGATCAGCGATTTGCCGCCGCGCGGCACGATCACGTCGATGTATTCGCTCATCGTCAGCATGTGGCCGACCGCCTCGCGGTCGGTGGTCGGCACGAGCTGGATTGCGTCTTCGGGCAATTCGGCTTCGCGCAGGCCTTTGGTGAGGCAAGCGCCGATCGCGCGCGAGGTGTGGAAGCTCTCCGACCCGCCGCGCAGGATCGCGGCATTCCCGGCCTTGAGGCAGAGCCCGCCCGCATCCGCGGTCACGTTCGGGCGCGATTCGTAGATCACGCCGATCACGCCGAGCGGCACGCGCACGCGCTGGATCGCGAGCCCGTTGGGACGGCTCCACTCGGCCATCACCTGGCCGACCGGATCGGGAAACGAAGCCACGTCGTCGAGGCCCTTGGCGGTGCCGGCGATGCGCGCCTCGGTCATCAGCAGGCGGTCGACGAAGGCCTCGGTCGCGCCGCGCGCCTTCACGGCCTCCACGTCGCGCGCATTGGCGGCGAGGATGGCCTTGGTCTCGTCGCGCATCGCCTGGGCGGCGGCGCGCAGCGCGGCGTTCTTGCGCTCGGTGGCGGTGAGCTTGAGCTTGGCCGCGGCCGCGCGCGCGCGCGCGCCGAGCGCTTTCATGGTCTCGGCGAGGTCGGCGGGCGTGGTGGCGCGGAGCGCGGTCATGGGCGTGAAAATAGCCCACCCACCGCCGAAAAGCACGGGTGAACACGGACTTGCATGGATCATCGCGGAGGGCGCCCGCGCGAGTCCGCGATCGTCCGTATGCCCGCCATTGAGCGGCCCGGAAGCCCGCTCTATCCTTGCGCAGGGTTAGGGGAAGTCCTTGTCGGATGCGCTGATCCACGCTCTGCCGGTCGGACACGAATTCGACGGCTATCGCATCCTGCGCATCCTCGGCGTGGGCGGCTTCGGCGTCACCTATCTCGCCGAGGAGATCCGCCTCCGGCGCCGTGTCGCCATCAAGGAATACCTGCCGCGCAACATCGCCGGCCGCGAGATCACCAGCGCCAACGTCCGCGCGCTCGATTCGGGGCTGCACGCGCAGTTCATGGAGGGCCTCGACCGCTTCCGCCAGGAGGCGATGACGCTCGTGAATTTCGAGCACCCGAACATCGTCGGCGTGCACCGCTACGTCGAGGCGAACGGCACCGCCTATCTCGTGATGCAATACGTCGAGGGCAAGCCGCTCGATGCGCTTCTCGCGGGCGGCAAGACGCTCGAGGAATCGGAGATCGAGGAAGTGATCCTCCCGATCCTCGCGGGCCTCGAGCAAGTGCACGCGGCGAATTTCCTCCATCGCGACATCA
>CAZUYG010000118.1:0-8116 GCA_964624265.1 uncultured Candidatus Odyssella sp. | reverse complement strand
GCTGCAGGCGGCGCTTCATGTTGCCCTTGTAATCGAGCTCGACGGCGATGCCGCGGCGGCGCAGATCGCGCGCGAGCGCCAGCGCCTTGCGCTCGGCCGCTTCACCGAGCGGAACCAGCGCGACCGGGCGCGGCGCCGCATCCGGCATGCCGGCGAGCATCGCCAGCCTCTCGATGCCGGCAGCCCAGCCAATGCCCGGCGTCGGAGGCCCTCCGAGCTGCTCGATGAGCCCGTCATAACGCCCGCCGGCCAGCACCGTCCCCTGCGCGCCGAGATTGGTCGTGACGAATTCGAACGCCGTGTGGGTGTAATAGTCGAGCCCGCGCACGAGATGCGGGTTGACATGGTAGGCGATGCCCATGTCGTCGAGGCCGCGCAGCACACCCGCGAAGAAATCGCGCGCAGCCGGCGTCAGGTATTCCGTGAGCACCGGCGCATTGGGCAGCAGCGCGCGGTCGCTCTCCTCTTTCGAATCGAAGATGCGCAGCGGGTTGCGCTCGAGGCGCGACTTGCTGTCCTCGGAAAGCTGGCCGAGATGCGCCTTGAAATAGTCGATCAGCACCTTCCGGTGCGCGGCGCGGCTTTCGGGATCGCCGAGCGAGTTGAGCTCGAGCACGCAGTCCTTGAGCACGCCAAGCCGGTCGAGAATGTCGGCGCCGACTGCGATCACCTCGACGTCGGCGCCCGGCTCGGGCGAGCCGATCACCTCGATATCGAGCTGGTGGAACTGGCGATAGCGGCCCTTCTGCGGGCGCTCGTAGCGGAACATCGGCCCCCAGGCGAACACCTTGAAGGGCACGTTCTGCTGCTGGCCGTTGGTGATGAACGCGCGGCAGATACCGGCCGTGTATTCGGGGCGGAGCGTGAGCGGATCGCCGCCGCGATCGACGAAGCTGTACATCTGCTTCATCACCACGTCCGACGTTTCGCCGGAGGTCCGCGCGAACACCTCGGTCGTCTCGAAGACCGGCGTCGCCATCTCGCGATAGCCATACAGGCGCGTCACGTCGCGCGCGGTCTCCACCACGTGGGCGAAGCGCGGATAGTCGTCCGGCAGGATGTCGTGCGTGCCGCGGATGGGCTGGAGCGAGGTCATGGCGAAGGATTGGTTACGGGCAAAGCATTTACAATAGTTTGTCGTCCCCGCGAAAGCGGAGACCCATAGGGCGTTGACGCAGGACAGGCGATCGGAGGTTGTACGGGCGGCGGCACCCGTCCCCGCTTTCGCAGAGACGACAAGGCTGATGGGCTCGAGCGCTACTCCGCCGCCTGCGGCTGCTTCGCCGCCTCTTCCTTCGCCTTCGCGGCTTCGATCTCGGCGGCTTTCTTCTCGACCAAGTCGACGAGGTGATCGACCATGTTGCCGTCGCGCAGCACGTGGTGCCTCTCGCCGTCGATGTAGATCTGGTGGCCGCTGCCGCCGCCGGTCAGGCCGATATCGGTTTCGCGCGCCTCGCCGGGGCCGTTGACCACGCAGCCGATCACAGAAAGCGACATCGGCGTGCTGATATGCGCAAGCCGCTTTTCGAGCTCGGCGATGGTCGGGATCACCTGGAACTCCTGCCGCGCGCAGGACGGGCACGAGATCACGTTCACGCCGCGGTGGCGGAGGCCGAGGCCTTTCAAGATCTCGAAGCCGACCTTCACCTCCTCGACCGGCTCGGCCGAGAGCGAGACGCGGATCGTATCGCCGATGCCGGCCCAGAGCAGCGAGCCGATGCCGATCGACGATTTGACGGTTCCGGTCATGAGCCCGCCGGCTTCCGTGACGCCGAGATGCAGCGGATAGTCGCAAGCCTCCGCGAGCTGCTGATAGGCGGCGACGGCCAAGAACACGTCCGACGCCTTGCAGGAAATCTTGAAATTGAAAAAATCGTTGTCTTCCAATATCTTGATGTGATCGAGTGCCGACTCGACCATCGCTTCGGGGCAAGGCTCGCCGTATTTTTCGAGCAAGTCTTTCTCGAGCGAGCCGGCGTTGACGCCGATGCGCATCGAGCAATTGTTGTCTTTGGCAGCCTTGATCACCTCGCGGACGCGCTCGGACGTGCCGATATTGCCCGGATTGATTCGCAGACACGCGGCACCGGCCTTGGCCGCCTCGATCGCGCGCTTGTAGTGAAAATGGATGTCCGCGACGATCGGAACCTTCGCGGCCTTGACGATCGCCGGCAGCGCTCTGGTCGAATCTTCGTCCGGGCAGGAAACGCGGACGATGTCCACGCCGGCCGCCTCGGCCGCCTGCACCTGGGCGATGGTCGCCTTGGCGTCGCTCGTCGGCGTGTTCGTCATCGTCTGCACGGTGATCGGCGCATCGCCGCCGACCGGGACATTGCCGACCATGATCTGGCGGCATTTCCGCCGGTGGATCTGGCGGTAGGGTCGGACGCTGCTGCTCATCGGGATCCCAATCTCCGGGCAAGGCGCCTGGGCGCAAGAGGCGCCAGTGGCGCAGACGTTCCGGGCCGCGGGTCGAACCCGCAGCCCGTGTCTCATGGCCGCTCTAAGCTAATGAGCGCCGCGCGGCCGGGCAAGGCGGCACGCCGGCGCAGAGCGCTGGCCAAGCCGGCATTCGCGCCGCGCAGCAAGCGTCAGGGCAGCTTCGCCAATTCCTTGGGATCGAGGCTGATGCGTCGGGCCTGTCCAGCGCCGGCCATTGGCTTCAGCGCACGGCCATCGACGAGGATCTGCACGGCCGTCGGATTGCCGAGCTCCATGACCAGATCGGATCGCTGCTCGGGTACCGTGAACTCGTCGCCCTTATGCATCGTCTTATGGAACACGACCTTGCCCTTCTGGTCGTGAATATAGACCCAGCAGGCGCCGGTTGCGCGGATCACGACTTTGCCCTTGATCGCGGCCGGCGCGGCAGACGAAGTCGTGGCGCCAGTCTTGCCCGGTTCGGCGGCCTCGGCGTTGGGCGCGGCGGCGGCGCTATCCGTCGAGGGCGGCGCCGAAGCCTGGTTCAGTTTCTTCGCGGTTTCGGAGTCGATCAGCGGCACCGGAGCCATCGGCGCATGCGCGTCGGCCGACGTGGCCGGCACGGTGATCTCTGCCGGCCGCTCCGTATAAAAGTACCATCCGCCGTATGCCGCGGCCGCGATGATCAGCGATGTCGTTACGACGGCGCGGCCGGGAAAGCGGCTCGCGCGGAGCGGCTGCGGCGGGGCGAGCGTCGCGGCTTGCGGCACATCGCCGATTTCGCCTTTGAAGCGGCGCACCATTTCCTCGGGCTCGAGACCCAGGTGGCGCGCATAGGTTCGAACAAATCCGAAACAATAAGGAACTTTCGGCAAGGCGCCGTACTGGCGGCTCTCCAGCGCGCGCAGCACGTCTTCCTTGAGGCAGAGGTCGCGGCCGACTTGCGGCAGGCTCAGGCCACGCTTCTCGCGCGCCTTGCGGAGCGCGGTGCCGACGCTCTCGGCGATGTCGGCCGTGCCTTCAGCGGAAATCTCGGCGGCGAAAGTGCGTGTCGCGTCGCTCATGGGTCCACCCGATATCGGCCCCATCCCTTGGAAGCGGAACAGCCCGCTTCCAGCCCACCCTTATCGGGAAACCCGCGGGCGTCATTGACGCCTGTCAAACGTCCGTTCCGAGCCCCGCCGATCGGACGAACGCGTTCATTCAGTCGAGTGGCGCTGCGGTTTCCCAGGTCCGTCGCGAACGATTTATGCCGCGCGTCCCTTTCGACGATTTCTAGCCCCACTCGTTTCGAGCGGCAAGATGCGAAGCACGCTTTTAACGCTGTTTCTGCATTCACCGTGAAGATTTCATCGGCCCGAAACGGACACTCAGAGCGCGATGCCGTGGTCTCGCGCGAAGGCCAGCAGTTTCGAGCGCAGCGAGTGGTCGCAGTTCTCGCGGAGTTCGCCTAGGTATTCGGCGAGATGGCCGAGGGCGACGCTGCGGACCATGGCCTTGACCGGGCCGACATTCGGCGCGGCCATCGAAAGCTGGCGGAAGCCCAGGCCGATGAGCGCCATCGCTTCGAGCGGATCGCCCGCCATCTCGCCGCACAGAGTCAGAGGAACACCTTTTCCGCCGCGCGCAGCGCTGCAGGTGTCGACGAGCTGGCGGAGCAGGTTCAGAACCGGCGGCGCCAGAACGTCGTAGCGCTGGGCCAGCCGCGGGTTGCCGCGGTCGCAGGCGAACAGGAACTGGACGAGATCGTTGCTGCCGACCGATACGAAGTCCGCGCGTTCGGCCAGCGCCGGCAACTGGAACAGCAGCGCCGGCACCTCGATCATCGCGCCGACTTTGATCGCCTTGGGCGGCTCCACGCCGCGTGTTGCGCACCGCGCCAGCTCGAGATCGAGCAGCCGCCGCGCGGCAGCGAATTCGGCCACCTCCGCGATCATGGGGAACATCACGCTCAGTTCGCGTCCGGCTGCCGCGCGCACGAGCGCGCGCAACTGGCGGCGCAACAGCGCCGGATGATCGAGCCCGATGCGGATCGCCCGCCACCCCATCGCCGGGTTGTCTTCGGTCTTTTCGCCGAAATAGGGCAGCATCTTGTCGCCGCCGATGTCGAGCGTGCGGAACACGACCGGCCGCCCCCCGGCGAGATCGAGAATGCGGCCATAGAGCGTCGTCTGCTCCTCGGCGCTCGGGAAGGCGGGCCGAACCATGAATGGAATCTCGGTGCGGTAGAGGCCCACTCCGTCGGCCCCCGTCTCGGCCAGCATCTGGAGGTCAACCAGCAGGCCGGCATTGAGCCGCAGCGATATCGCCGTACCGTCACGCGTCACCGACGGCAGTTCCCGCATGGCCGTGTAGGCCGCGCGGCGCTCGACGCGGTCGGACGCCGTCTGCCGGTAGAGCGCCAGCACGTCCTCGCCCGGACGCACGAAAACCTGCGCGTGGTCCGCATCGACGACGACGGGATCGTTGGGCTCGATCCGCGAAAGTGCGCCGCGCGTGCGGCCGACGACCGGGATGTCCAGCGCCTTCGCGACGATGGCGACGTGGGCCGTCGGGGAGCCCTCTTCGAGCACCAGTCCGCGCAGGCGGCTGCGGTCGTAGTCGAGCAGCTCGGCCGGTCCCATGCTGTGTGCGACGACGACGATATCGGGCGACATCTCGCCCGGTTTAGGGAGATCGGCACGCCCCTCGCCGCCGGCGAGGTGCAGCAGCAGCCGGCGCGCTAGGTCGTCGAAATCGGCCATCCGCTCGCGCAGATACGGGTCCGCGACGGCCTGCATGCGCGCATTATTCTCGTTGCGCACTTTCTCGGCCGCCGCTTCGGCCGTAAGGCCGCCTTCGATCGCCTCGCGGATGCGGCCCAGCCACCCGCGGTCCTCGGCGATCATGCGGTAGGTTTCGAGGATTTCGCGATGCTCGCCGCCCTGCGCGAGCGCATCGTCGGCCAGCATCGTGTCGAGCTGCGTGTACATGCCAGCGAGCGCGGCATCGAGGCGGTCGAGCTCGAGCGGAATATCCTCGGCGATGAGGCGCTTGACGACGATGCGCGGCTCGTGCTGCACGGCCAGGCCGATCGCGAGCCCGCCATTGAGCCGCACGCCGTTCAGGCGCAACGGCAGCAGGGCGATGCCGTCCGCTTCGCGCAGTTCCTCGGCGCTGACGAGTTCGCCGCTGGCCACCATTTCGGCCAGCACCATCGCCACCGTCTGCAGCGTCTCGATCTCGTCTTCGCTGTAATGGCGCTGCGCGCGGTTCTGGACCGCGACGACGCCCACCACCTTGCCGGTGCGCAGAATCGGCACGCCCATCATCGACTGGTAGGGTTCTTCGCCGGTTTCCGGACGATAGGCAAAGCGCGGATCGGCCGGCGCGTCGGAAAGCGCCAACGACCGCGCATGGGCCGCGACATCGCCGATGATGCCTTCGCCGATCCTGAGGCGCGTCTGGTGAACGGCCTCGGGGTTCAGGCCTTCGGTCGCGAACAGCTCGAGCACGTCGCCCGCGCGCCGGAGATAGATCGAGCACACCTCCGCCACCATGTTGGTGGCGATGATCTTGGCGATGCGCACGAGCCGGGGTGCCGCCGGACCGCCGCCGGCCATGATTTCGCGCAGACGCTTCAACAGCAGCCGCGTGTCGCTGGCCGCGCCATGCGCGGCGCCCGGCGGCTTCTGCCCCGCCGGCTTCGGGCCCGGCGGCGTCTTCGGCTTCCTGGACGGCAGGTCCGTCATTCCTCCCCGCTCTGGCGGAGTTCGCGCTTCTCGCTGCCGGGGCCCGCCTCGATCAGGGGCACGTCAAGCCTCGGCCGCCGGCGCTTCCGCTCTCAATGTAGCAAGATTCAGGCCGAAATTTGATTCGGCCTTCTTCGCCGTTTTTTGAACGCCGCTTCGGGGCGGCCGGCGCCGGCCCGGCGCCTACTCGCCGTCGAGGCCGTAAACCGTGTGCAGCGCACGCAGCGCGAGCTCGGTGTACTCCTCGGCGATCAGGACGCTGATCTTGATCTCGGAAGTGGAGATCACCTGGATGTTGATGCCCTTGTCGGACAGCGTCTTGAACATGCGCTGCGCCACGCCGGCATGGCTCCGCATGCCGACGCCGATGACCGAGAGCTTCACCACGTTGGCATCGCTCTTGATCGCCTCGTAGCCGATTTTGGCCTTGAGGCTCTTGATGCAATCGACCGCGCGCTCCTTGTCGGCCTTCGGCACCGTGAAGGTGATGTCGGTCTTGCCGTCGTCGGACACGTTCTGGACGATCATGTCGACGTTGATGTTCGCATCGGAAAGCGGGCCGAACAGGCCGGCGGCAACGCCGGGCCGATCGGCCACCTTGACGACCGTGATCTTCGCTTCGTCGCGGCTATAGGTGATGCCGCTCACCAGGGCCTTTTCCACGATTTCGTCCTCGTCAACGATGAGTGTGCCGGGCGCGTCGCTGAAGCTCGACAGCACCTGGATGCGCACGTGATGCTTCATGCCCATCTCGACCGAGCGGACCTGAAGCACCTTGGCGCCTTGCGAAGCGCTCTCGAGCATCTCCTCGTAGGTGATGCGGTCGAGCTTGCGCGCTTTCGCCACGATGCGCGGATCGGCGGTATAGACGCCGTCCACGTCGGTATAGATGTCGCAGCGGTCGGCCTTGAGCGCCGCCGCCAGAGCCACGGCGGATGTGTCGGAGCCGCCGCGGCCCAGAGTCGTGATGCGTCCCTCGGCCGTTACGCCCTGGAAGCCCGGGACGACGGCAACGACCCCCTTTTTCATGTCGGCGACCATCTCTTCGCCACGGATCGATTCGATGCGCGCCTTGGAGAAAGCGTCGTCGGTACGGACCGGAATCTGCCACGACATCCACGACCGCGCGGGAATTCCGATGTCTTGCAGCGCCAGCGCGAGCAGGCCGGTGGTGATCTGCTCGCCGGTCGAGACGACGACGTCGTATTCACGCGGGTCGGGGTATTTCTGCGCCTTCAGAATGTCGTTCGTCCATTTGACGAGCTGATTGGTCGGCCCGGCCATGGCCGAGACGACGACGGCCACCTCGTGGCCGGCATCGACCTCGCGCTTCACCTTCTGCGCGACGTTCCGGATCCGATCGACATCGGCGACGGAGGTGCCGCCGAATTTCTGCACGATGCGCATGACGTTCCTTCGTTCGCCCGCCGCACGCAGGGTCGCGGCACGAAAGCGGCGCCGCGGACATCCGCGACGCCGAGGCATGACGCTGCCGTTGCCGTACCGGCTGTTGCTTACGGGGCGGGCAAGTCATACTGGCTTGGCTGCGGGGATTCAACGCCCGCCGGGAACCCTAGAATGTCGCAAGCGCCGAGCCATCAGACGACGCGCCCGAACCGACGGGACGAGGCCCCGGGAAAGAGCGCCGAGGGCAGCGTCGACGCCGCCGAAATCGCGCGCTTCGAAAGGCTTGCCGAAACCTGGTGGGACCCGAACGGACCCATGCGGCCGCTGCACCAGATGATGCCGGTCCGGGTCGGTTTCGTGCGCGACCGGGCGGCCGAGGCGTTCGGGCGGGATATCGCCGTCGAAAGCCCATTCGCCGGCCTTTCGCTGCTCGACATCGGCTGCGGCGGCGGCCTGATGGCGGAACCTATGACGCGCCTGGGTTTTGCCGTGACCGCGGTCGACGCGGCGGAAAAGAACATTGCGGTCGCCCGCCGTCATGCCGATCAGATGGGCCT
>CAZUYG010000117.1:0-8117 GCA_964624265.1 uncultured Candidatus Odyssella sp. | reverse complement strand
AAGCGCGTCTACCTGTTCGACACGACATTGCGCGACGGGGCGCAGACGCAGGGCGTCGATTTCTCGGTGGCCGACAAGCGGCACATCGCGGGCGAGCTCGACGCGCTCGGCGTCGACTACATCGAGGGCGGCTGGCCCGGCGCCAACCCGACCGACGACGCCTTCTTCGCCGAGCCGCCGGCGCTGAAGCGCGCGACGTTCACCGCGTTCGGCATGACGCGGCGGCCGGGGCGCAGCGCGTCCAACGATCCCGGCCTCGCCGCGATCCTCGGCACCAAGGCCAAGGCCGTGTGCATGGTCGGCAAGGCTTGGGATTTCCACGTGAAGGTGGCGCTCGGCGCGTCGCTCAAGGAAAACCTCGCGATGATCGGCGAGAGCATCGCGGCGGCGAAAAAGCGCGGCGCCGAGCCGATGTATGACGCCGAGCATTTCTTCGACGGCTACAAGGCCAATCCCGGCTACGCGCTCGATTGCCTCAAAGCCGCCTACGAGGGCGGCGCGCGCTGGCTGGTGCTGTGCGACACCAACGGCGGCACGCTGCCGGGCGAGGTGCACCGCATCGTCTCCGAGGTGGCGAAGGTGCTGCCCGGCGACCGGCTCGGCATCCACGCGCACAACGACACCGAGAACGCGGTGGCCAATTCGCTTGCCGCCGTCGACGCCGGCGCGCGCCAGATCCAGGGCACGATCAACGGGCTCGGCGAGCGCTGCGGCAACGCCAACATGATCTCGCTGATCGCGAGCCTGAAGCTCAAGACCGACTACGAGACCGGCATTTCCGACAAGCAGCTCGGACGGCTGAAGCACGTCTCGCGCATGCTCGACGAATTGCTCAACAAGAGCCCGAACCGCCATCAGCCCTATGTCGGCGACAGCGCGTTCGCGCACAAGGGCGGGCTGCACGTCTCGGCCGTGACGAAAGACCCGCGCACCTACGAGCACATCGAACCGTCCAAGGTCGGCAATCGGCGCGTCATCGTCGTCTCCGACCAGGCCGGGCGCTCGAACATCCTCGAGCGTCTGAAGGAGATCGGCATCGAGGTGGCGCCCGACAATCCGAAAATCGGCCGCCTCGTCGAGGACGTGAAAGCGCGCGAGCACGACGGCTATGCCTATGACGGCGCCGAGGCGAGCTTCGAATTGCTCGCGCGGCAGATGCTGCAGGGCATTCCCGACTATTTCGCGATGGAGAGCTTCCGCGTCGACGTCGAGCGGCGCCACAACGCGAAGGGCTCGCTCGTCACGGTCTCGCAGGCCGTGGCCAAGATGCGCGTCGGCAACCAGCACTACCACGAGGTGGGCGAAGGCAACGGCCCGGTCGACGCGCTCGCGCACGCGATGAACAAGGCGCTGCTGCGCCCCTACCCCAATCTCGAGGACATGCGCCTGACCGACTACAAGGTGCGCATCCTGACGCCCCAGGCCGGCACCGCGGCGATCACGCGCGTGATGATCGAATCGAGCGACGACACCGGCGCGCGCTGGTCCACGGTCGGCATCTCGCCGAACATCATCGATGCTTCCTACGAAGCGCTCCGCGACGCGATCTACTACAAGCTGATGCGCGAGAAGACGCGGGCGGCGGCCTAAAGCAAATCCGTTCGCCTTCGCTGCGAAGGCCACGATCGAATTTTTTCCGAGGAACCATGACCACGTCCAAACCGGTGAGCGGTACCGAAGGCTACGCTGAAGAAGCCCAGGCACTGGCCGAGCGCTACGAGCGATTGACGTTCGAGCAGGTGCATGGCGACACCCTGCCCCTGTATCCGAAGCCGCCGGCCTCGGTTCTGGACATCGGCGCCGGGACCGGCCGCGACGCCGCGGCGCTGGCGGCGCGCGGGCACAAGGTCGTCGTCGCCGTCGAGCCGACCCGGGAGCTGCGCGAGCATGGCCAGAAGATCCACGCCGACCGCAAGATCAAATGGCTGGACGACAGCCTGCCCGACCTCGACAAAGTGTTCGATCTCGACCGCCGCTTCGATCTGGTGCTGATGACCGCCGTCTGGATGCATCTGGACCAGAGTCAGCGCCGCCCGGCGATGGCCAGCATCGCCAGCCTGACGGAGCCCGGCGGCCGCATCGTGCTCTCGCTGCGCCACGGGCCGGTGCCGGCGGGACGGCGCATGTTCTCGGTCACGGCGGCCGAAACCGTGGCTCTGGCCGAATGGCAGGGGCTGCGGACGCTCTACAACAAGGCCCGGCCCGACCCGCAGGGCCGCGCCAACGTGGCGTGGACCTGGCTGGTCTTCGAACGGCCGCAGTCGGACTAGGTCAATCGGCGGCGGCTTCCTTGAGGCGCGGCAATCGCGCGAGGCGCTTTCCGAGCTCCTTTTCGGCCAACCGCAACTCGTAGCCCTGCTGAAGATTGAGCCAGAACCGGGGGTCGGTTCCGAAATAGTGCCCGAGGCGCAGCGCCGTGTCGGCGGTGATCGCGCGCGCGCCGCGGAGAATCTGCGAAATGCGGTTCGGCGGGACGTCGATCTCCGTCGCGAAGCGCCGCACGGTGAGGCCAAGCTCCCTGAGCTGCTCGCCGAGAATCTCGCCGGGATGAATGGGCGTCCTTGCCATACTGCACCTCAATGATAGTCCACGATCTCGACATCGGTCGGACCGGGCGAAGCGCGGGGCCACTGGAAGCAAATCCGCCATTGCCGATTGATGCGGATGCTGTACTGGCCCTGCCGATCGCCGCGCAGAGCTTCCAGCCTGTTGCCGGGAAGCGCCAGATCGCGCAAGGATGTCGCCGCGTCGAGCTGCTCCAGCCTGTTTTCGGCCTGTCGGCGGAAGCTCTCGAACGCCTTCACGCGCTTTCCGGCCGCGAAGTCCCGCGATTGCTTGTCCTTGTAGCTGACGATCACGGTCGAATCTGATAGCTGGTATGCGTGACGTCAAGCGTAACACTTCGCCGGGGCGCCCGGCAATGAAAGCTCTCTGATGGCCGGCACCGATAAATCCCGCGGCACGTCGGGCATCGATCCCACCGGGCCGGCCGTCGTGCTCGTGGGGCCGCAGCTCGGCGAGAACATCGGCACGGCGGCGCGCGCGATGCTGAATTGCGGCCTCGCCGACCTGCGCATCGTCGAGCCGCGCGACGGCTGGCCGAATCCGAAGGCCGTGGCCGCCGCGTCCGGCGCGGATATCGTCATCGAGCGGGCGCGCGTCTTCGCCGGCATCCCCGAAGCCATCGCGGACTGCCAGCACGTCTTCGCCGCCACGGCGCGCCCGCGCGAGCTGGTGAAAGCCGTGCTGACGCCGCGCGCCGCCGCCGCCGAAATCCGCGCGGCGCAGGCCAGGGGCGAGCGCATCGGCATCCTGTTCGGCCCCGAGCGCTGGGGCCTCACCACCGATCAGGTAAGCTTCGCCGGCCAGATCATCGAGGTGCCGCTCAACCCGGCCTTCGCCTCGCTCAACCTCGCGCAGGCGGTGCTGATCGTCGCCTACGAGTGGCGCATGGCCGCCGATGCCACGCCGGCGAAGGTGGTGCCGACGCTCGAGGAGCATGGCGGGCCGACCGAGCTTGCGACGCAAGACGACATCCTGAAGCTGTTCGTCCACCTCGAGCGCGAGCTGGACGAATCGGGCTATCTGTTCCCGCCCGACAAACGGCCGGTAATGGTGCGGAACCTGCGCAGCATCTTCCTGCGCGCAAATCTCACCGAGCCCGAGGTGCGCTCGCTGCGCGGCGTGGTGAAGGCGCTGGTGCAGCGCCGGCGCGATCTCGAGGGGCGCGGGGTCGATCCCGGCAAGCGCCGTCCGCGCGGCGCGAAATCCGGCCCGGAGTGAGCGCACGGCGCTTGTCTCGGCGCGCGGTGCGGCCGAAACTCCAACCCGCGGAGGCGATGCGGGAGGCGCGGCGATGCGGCGAATCGGTGTGGCTGTGGCCGGAGCGCTGCTGGCGCTGACGTCGTGCGCCGGCGGCATCACCGAAAGCAACCCGCCGCTCGGTCCCGGCGGCGCGCGGCCCGGTCTCGTTTACGACTACGAGACCCTCTCGCGGAACACCGACCCGAACCGCAACAGCGAACGGGTTCTCGTGATCGTGGCGCTTTCCGGCGGCGGCACGCGCGCGGCGGCGTTCGGGTTCGGCGTTCTCGAACAACTCGCCGCGACGGCGATCGCCGTGCCCGGAGCGCCCGGCCTGCGGCCGGTGCTGCAGGAGGTGGACGTCATTTCCGCGAATTCGGGCGGCAGCTTCCTCGCCGCCTATTACGCGATCAACCGCGAGCGGATGTTCGAGACCGACGCCGCCGGCCGCTCGCGTTTCGAGCGCGATTTCCTGAAGCGCGACATTTCCCGCGAACTCGTCAGCGAGGCGCTCGAGAATCTCGTCCGCATCAACACGTCGCCGGTGAACCGGTCGGACGTGGCGGCCGAGCACTACGGACACACGATCTTCGGCGACCGAACCTACCGCGATCTCGTGCCGCTCGGCCGCCCGCTCGTCGTCATCAACGCGCAGGACACGACCAAGGGCGCGCGCTTCGAGTTCACGCAGGATCAGTTCGATCTCATCTGCTCGGATCTCGCGCCGTTCCCGCTCGCGCGGGCGGTGACCGCATCGTCGGCCGTGCACGGCGTGTTCGCGCCAATCAAATTGCGCAACCATCCGCGCGACCGCTGCCCGCCCGAGCCCGCCTGGATCGCGAGCGCGCTGCGCGGCGAGGGCGAACCCGTCAGCCTGACCGACTCGCCGCGCGCGCGTCTCGCGCGCGCCCGCACCGCGCGCTGGTATCGCGACAAGCTGCCGGACGGCCTCAAGGCGCCGGCGGGCGCCGAATTCTTCGTGCACCTCGCCGACGGCGGCGCCGCCGACAATCTCGGTCTGCGCGCGCCGGTCTCCATGCTGGCGTCGCGCGATTCGCCGGTGGGGTTCCGGCAACGCATCGCGCGCGGGCAGATCGCGTCGGTGCTGCTCGTCGCCGTCAACGCCGACGACGCGCCCGATCCGATGCGCGACACCGATGCGAGCGGCCCAACCATCTCGCGCATGCTCCAGGACGCCGCCGACGGCCTGATTCGCACGGTGACCGAGGATTCGCTGCGCGAAGCGGGCCTGGCGATGGCCATGCTGCGCGCGGCCGCGCGGCAGGCGGGCCGCAAGACCGCATTCTACGGGCCGGTGATCGTGGATTTCGAATCGCTGCACGGCGACGCCGAACGCGCCTGTTTCAAGCGCATCAAGACGTCGCTCGACGTGCCGGAGGAGCGCGTCGACGCGCTGCGCGAGGCCGGCCGGCGCCAGCTTCTGGCCTCGCCGGAGTTCCGCCGCTTCGTACGCGACCATCGCGGCAGCTGGCGGACGCTGCCCGCGCTCCCGGCGGCGGCGCGCTTCTGCCCCGAACGGTTTCAGCGCGCCGCGGCGGCCGCCCGCTAAAGCCGCCCTGCGGCAATTCAGGCCTGCCGGCCCCGCCCCCGGCCTTTGACACCCGGCGGCCGGCCAGTATAGTCCGCGCCGCTTTCGGAGAACGCGGGCCGCGATCCCCCGGGATTGCGGCCCCGCCCGTTTTCCGGGTTTCCCCCGGAGCGACGGGCCTATCCGGACAACATCAACATTGGCCGGCCCAACGTGGCCGTGCCGGGAAAGGACAAGCGATGACCAAGCGTCATACCGCCAAGGAAAAGATTTCGCGCCGCCTCGGCGTGAATCTCTGGGGCCGCGGCAAGAGCCCCGTCAACAAGTCGGAGGCCGGCCCCGGCCAGCACGGCGCGAACCGCCGCCGCAAGATCTCCGACTACGGCACGCAGCTCCACGCCAAGCAGAAGCTCAAGGGCTATTACGCCAACATCGGCGAGCGCCAGTTCCGCCGCTATTACCAGGAAGCCGCGCGCCGGAAGGGCGACACCGGCGAGCAGCTCGTCGGCCTGCTCGAGCGCCGGCTCGACACCATCGTCTACCGCCTGAAATTCGTGCCGACGCCGTTCGCGGCGCGCCAGTTCGTTTCGCACGGCCATGTGCTCGTAAACGGCAAGCGCGTGACGATCGCCTCCTATCTCTGCAAGGAAGGCGACACGATCGAGCTGAAGGGCAAGGCCAAGGAGCTGCCGGTCGTGCTCGAATCGGTGGAATCGCCCGAGCGCGACGTGCCCGGCTACCTCGAAGTCGACACGAAGGCCAAGAAGGGCCGGCTGGTCCGCATCCCGCAGCTCTCCGACGTGCCCTACCCGGTGCGCATGGAACCGAACCTCGTCGTCGAATTCTATTCGCGGTAAGCGGCGCGCAGTTTCGAAGCTAAACGGCCCGGGATTTTCCCGGGCCGTTTTCGTTTCGAGCGAGCTTACTCCGCCGCCTTCGCCCCCGCCCGCGCCTCGCTTTCGGCGCTCCAGCGCCGTGCGATGGCCGCGAGCTGGTCGAGCACGGGCGCCAGTTCGTGGCCGCGGCGCGAAAGGCTGTAGGTCACCTGCGGCGGGATCGTCGGCTTGTAGTCGCGCTGGATGATTTCGGCTTCCTCGAGCAGGCGCAGCCGCTCGGTCAGGATCTTGGCCGAGATGCCGGCCACCTTGCGCTTCAGCGCGCCGAACCGCGTCGGCCCGTCGTTGCGCAGAACCCAGAGGATGTAGGTCGTCCACGGCCCCATCAGCAGACGCAGGATCGCGTCCATGGGGCACGCCGAGGCACGGCGCAGCGCGGTCATGTTCTCGCTCCCTTTGCGACGGCGCGCCGTTGGCCGGCGCCGCAACCTGAAACTAGGTTGCGAAAAGGAACTTACCAGCGCGACCGCATAAAGTCACTTTTTGTAATCGCCCCGGCCGGCCGCCACCTACGCGACTTTCAGGTAGGCGTAGCCCTTGGTCTGCAGTTCGGCGACCGTCGCGACGCCCGAAGGAACGAGCTTGATGTAGGTATCCTCGCGCGCCTTGGCGGTGTCGAGCTTCATGCGGGTGAAGGTGATCTGGCAGAGATAGACCTCGACGCCGTACTTCGCGAGCCCATCCATGCGCTGTTTGAGTTCCGGATCGAGCGTCTCCTTCTCCCAGGGCGTCCCGGTCAGGTCTTTCAAGTAGAACTTGATGCCGGGCCCGTGCGCGACGACGACGATCTTCGCCTTGAAGGGATCGAAGTCGTAGACGGAAAGGTGGTTGTTGATGTTGCGCAGCATCTGCGAATAGCGCTCCGGATTGCCGAAATCGCAGTGATAGAGCGCGTTGATTTCGGCTTCCTTCTTCAGATCCTTGAGGCCCAGTTTCTTGGGTTCCGCCCGCGCCGCTGCCGCAGCGCCGAGGCCGAGCAAGGCAGTCCACGCGAAAATCGCGCGCCGATTGACGTCCGTCATGTGTTTCCTCCCCGTTTTTGAGCGGCGGCGGCCGCGATTCCGCCGCCGCGCGAAACGTATGCTAAGCCCGCGAACATATTCCTGACAACGAATGAGTCCGGTCATTGCGGCCCGGGGCGCAGCTGCGGGAGCGCGCGGCGCGCGGCCGCGAGTGCCTCCGCGCGATGCATGCCGGCCTTGAGCGCCGGGTGATAGAGCAGCCGCACCAGCAGCTCGTCGAGGGCCGTGAGATCGCGCGCGGCACCGCTATCGTTGAACAGCGTGCCGGGCAGCGTGACGTCGTTGGGCAGGCCGAGCACCTGCGTCGTCTCCTCGGCAATGCACGACCGCATGAGGCCGCGAGACCGCGCCCGTTCGACCGGGATGATCGCGACGGCGAATTCGATCGCGAACGTGGCGCGGTGGTGGCGGAGGAAGCCGAGGCACGACGTGCGCGCGAGCTGCGCCACCATGGAGCGGCGCGACGGTTCGATGTAGCGGTCGATCCAATACTCGTAGCGGTCTTCGGCGACGAACAGGATCCCGAAATTCGTCTCGGGCCAGCGGTCGGCTTCGACGAAGGCCAGCCCCGTCAGGCGCTGCAGCCGCGAAAGATGCCGGTCGAGGAATACGCGTTCGTCGCTTTCGAGCGGCAGTTCCGCGTAGCTGCGCCAGCGGATCGGCTGCGTCCATTTCTGCAGGCGCGGATCGGCCTCCGCGACGAACTCGTTGCCGAACGCGATCTTGCCGAAAGCGTCGAGAATGGCGGCGTCGGAGGGCGTCTCCTGCGCGCCCGCCGCGCCGGGCAGCAGCGCGAGCAGCACGGCGCCCCAGAAACCCCGCCCCCGGAAAAGCGAAAGGCGCACG
>CAZUYG010000116.1:0-8143 GCA_964624265.1 uncultured Candidatus Odyssella sp. | reverse complement strand
GAAGGGGCCCGCTGCAGCAGGCCGTCCATCCCGGCAATCAGCCGGTTCACGTCGACGAGCTTCGGCTGGAGCGCCTGGCGGCGCGAGAAGGCCAACAGCTGCTGCGTGAGCTCGGCGCCGCGCTCGGCGGCCTTGGCCGTCGTGAGCGCCAGCCGGCGCAGCGGATCCGATTCCGGCAGCCGCTCGCACAGCAAATCGGCATTGCCGAGAATGACGGTGAGGAGGTTGTTGAAATCGTGCGCGACGCCGCCGGTGAGCCGCCCGACCGCGCCGAGCCGCTCGGAACGGGCGAGCGCCTCCGACATCGACCGGCCCTGGAACATGCGCGTAAGGTGCGCCGCCACCGCATCGATCAGCTCGCGCTCCTCGACGAGGAAGGGCCCTTCCCCGCCGCGCTGATCGGGGCGGCGTTCGCGATATCCGATCTCGACGAAGCCCGCGTCCGGCCGCGCGCCCGCGATCGGCGCACGCAGCGAGGCGACGGGCTCCTGCCAGTTGTCGGACCGGTGCTCCCGCCCTTCGACCGCGATTCGCGCCACGGCTACGTCTTCGTGCATCAGGCTCGACGGCAGAAAGCGCGCGACGTCGCCGCAGATGTCGCTCGCCGGGCGCGCGGGATCCGAGGTGAGCTCGAGCACGCGGTAGAGACAGCGCAGCTCCTTGATGCGTTCGCGCAAGGTCGAGCGCATCGCGCGGATCGAGCCGTCGAGCGCGGCGATCTCGCTCACGCGCGTCGCCCGTTGCGGCGGCGGCGCGAAATCCAGGCGCGCGATCTTCCCGACTTCGCCGGCGAACCGCTCGACCGGCCGCGCGATGGCGGCGCTGACCCCCCACACCGCCGGCACGACAACGAGCAGCGCCAGGCCGAGCACCTGCAGCAACCGCGCGCGGATCGAGCGAACGCCGCTGCCGAGCTCGTCGACTGGCGCCGCCATCACGAACGCGGTGCCGCGCGCATCGAGTGGAACGACGGTGGCGACCCATTCACGTCCGCCGGCTTCGATCGCGTCGTAGAACCGCGTGCGCGCCGTTTTCGCCAGTCCGGCGAGGGCGTCGAGGACCGGCGACCCCAGCTGTTGCGCATGCGGCAGCGCGCCCGATTCGAGGGGCGCCGCGGCCGGTGCCGCGCGGTCGACGATCGCCTGCAGGCGGGGGATGTCGCCGAAGGCCAGGACTCCGCCCTCCCGGTCCAGAACCGCGCCGACGGCGGACACGGCCGGCCGGCCGTTGGGCAGACGTTCCGACAGCTCGCGCAGCGCAAGATCGACGCCGGCGATGGCGCCGGTCTCGGTCCGCCGCGCGGCCGTGATGCCGGGCTCCCGCGTGGTGAAAAAGACGTAGGGCGCCGTCAGGATCGTTCCGGAGGCCTTCGCGGCATCAACGAACCACGGCCGCGTGCGCGGATCGAAGACGATGGTCGGCTCCGGCCGGCTCTCGATGATCTTCAACCGGACATCGAGGAAGTCGAATTGCGAGCCCCCGGTGCCCGCCCATTGCACCAGCCAGCGCGCCCCGGCCGGCGCCCGGAGGCGCTCGCCGATGCGGCCGACCGGACGCAGCAGCACGAAATCGCCGTTGGGCCATCCGACATAGGCGGCCGAGATGCCGGGCACCGCGCCCAACACGGCCGCGAACGAATGCAGCTGAACGGCGCGCTCTTCGCGCGAAGACGCACGCGCGATGGGATCCGCCGCCAGAACCTCGGCCGCCGCGCGGGCCGTTTCTTCGAGCCGATGCAGTTCCTGCAACGCCAGTTCGGCGCTGCCGGCAAACGCCGCCGCCACCGTGGCATCGACCAGGTTCTGCGAACTGCGGCCGACGACGACGCCGAGCGTCAGCGAGATCGCGCCAACCAAGACCAGGATCAGCGCGGTGATGTGCAGCCTCAAGGGCAGGCGGAGGCGCCTCTCTCGTGCCGGCTCCGGCCGAATCCCGGCCCGCTCGGCCATACCCGCCTCCCGATCGGTGCGCTGCGCCCTGCGGGCACGATACCAGTAATTGTCTTCGCTTGCCCATAGCCGCGCGCCGCGCGAGGACCGGCGGCGGCGCGCCGCACTTGAGCTTTTTGCGCTGCACCCATATTCTCCGGCGCATGGCCCAGAGGCGCCTCAGTGCGGCGCGGATCGCGCGAATTACGGGCCCGGTCTTCATCGAAGACCGGGACGTCCGTCCGTTCGCGCCCTTCGCACCCACCGGGTTCCCTGGCCATGTCCAATCCTGACGCCGTTCACCCACCCCATTTCTGCTATCGGCTGCTGGCGCATCGAGGCGCCGGCGTCGGCCCGCGCGTGATGGAAAATTTCGCCAAGCGCGATCTCGTGCCCGAGCGCTTCCTGCTGCGTGCCGGCGCGGAAAATCTCGCCATCGAGGTCGACGTCGCCGGTCTCGACGAGGCCGCCGCGGGCCACATCGCGCGCTGCCTCGCCAACATCGCCGAAGTCGAGCGCGTGGCGCTCACGCGGGAAGCCCAGAGCCTGAGAGCCAGCGCATGACTGCCGACGCCAAGACTGCCGACTACAAGGCCACCGTCTTCCTGCCCAAGACCGACTTTCCGATGAAGGCCGGCCTGCCGCAGCGCGAGCCGCTGCTGATGGCGCGCTGGGACAGGCTCGGCATCTTCCAGCGCCTGCGCGCGCAGAGCAAAGGCCGCGAGAAGTTCGTTCTCCACGACGGCCCGCCCTATGCGAACGGGCACATCCACATGGGCACCGCGCTGAACAAGGTGCTGAAGGATCTCGTCAATCGCTCGCAGCAGATGCTCGGCAAGGACGCGAACTACGTGCCCGGCTGGGACTGCCACGGCCTGCCGATCGAGTGGGAGGTGGAGAAAAAGTATCGCGCGGCCAAGAAGAACAAGGACGAAGTGCCGATCGTGGAATTCCGAAAAGAGTGCCGCGATTTCGCGCAGCACTGGATCGGCGTGCACACGAGCGAGTTCAAGCGGCTCGGCGTGTGCGGCGATTGGGAGCGCCACTACACGACGATGGCCTTCGCCTCCGAAGCCGCGATCGCGCGCGAGATCGGCAAATTCCTGATGGACGGCAGCCTCTATCGCGGCTCGCGGCCGGTGATGTGGTCGGTGGTCGAGAAGACGTCGCTCGCCGAAGCCGAGATCGAGTATCACGACCACACCTCGAAGACGATCTGGGTGCGCTTTCCGGTCGTGATGCCGTCGCGCCCCGATCTCGCCGGCGCGTCGGTCGTGATCTGGACGACGACGCCGTGGACGATCCCCGGCAACCGCGCGGTCGCCTATGGCGCCGAGATCGACTACGCGCTCGTCGAAGTGACCGACGCGGGCGAAGCGAAATGGGCCAAGGCCGGCGAGAAATTCGTCGTGGCCGCGAAGCTCGTCGAGGCCGTGACGAAGGCCGCGCGCATCGCCGCGGTGAAGACGCTCGCGACGTTCAAGGGCGAGGCGCTGGCCGGCACCGTGACGCATCATCCGCTGCGCGGACAGGGCTACGATTTCGACGTGCCGCTGTTCGCCGGCGAATTCGTGACCGCCGAGGACGGCACCGGCTTCGTTCACATCGCGCCGGGGCACGGCGAGGACGACTTCAACCTCGGCCAGAAGAACGGCATCGCGGTGCCGCAGACCGTGGGCGAAGACGGGCTGTTCTACGCGCATGTGCCGCTGTTCGCCGGCCTCTCGGTCTACACCGCCGACGGCAAGGAAGGCACGGCCAACGAGGGCGTGATCGCCAAATTGCTCGAGGCCGGCGCCCTGCTCGCGCGCGGCAAGCTCGTGCACGCCTATCCGTGCTCGTGGCGCTCCAAGGCGCCGCTGATCTTCCGCAACGCGCCGCAATGGTTCATCTCGATGGAGAGCCGCGGCCTGCGCGAGACGGCCCTCAAGGCCATCGATGCCACGCGCTTCGTGCCCGCCAAGGGCAAGAACCGCCTGCGCGGCATGATCGAGCAGCGGCCGGACTGGAACATCTCGCGCCAGCGCGCCTGGGGCGTGCCGCTGCCGATCTTCGTGAGCAAGGCGACCGGCGAGCCGCTGCGCGACCAGAACGTGCTCGACCGCATCGTCGCGGCCTACGAGAAAGAGGGCGGCGACGCCTGGCACACGAGCAAGCCCGAGCGCTTCCTTTCGCCCGACTACAGGCCCGACGACTACGAGCAGGTGAAGGATATCGCCGAGGTGTGGTTCGATTCGGGCGCCACGCACGCCTTCGTGCTCGAGACGCGGCCCGAATTGCAGTGGCCGGCCTCGCTCTATCTCGAGGGTTCGGACCAGCACCGCGGCTGGTTCCACAGCTCGCTGCTGGAAAGCTGCGGGACGCGCGGGCGCGCGCCCTACGACGCCATTCTCACCCACGGCTTCGTCGTGGACGAGAAGGGCTACAAGATGTCGAAATCGGTCGGCAACGTGATCTCGCCGCAGACGATCATCGACCAGTATGGCGCCGACATCCTGCGCCTGTGGGTGGTGAATTCCGACTACAGCGAAGACATCGGCATCGGCCCGGAGATCCTGAAGCAGCAGGCCGACACCTACCGCCGCCTGCGCAACACGCTGCGCTATCTGCTCGGCGCCCTTGCCGGCTTCACCGAGCAGGAGCGGCTGCCGGAAAGCGAAATGCCGGAGCTCGAGCGCTACATGCTGCATAGGCTGTGGCAGCTCGACGCGCATCTGCGCCGCGCCTGCGCGGATTTCGAGTTCCACGGATTCTACGCGGCGCTCCACAATTTCTGCGCCGTCGAGCTTTCGGCGTTCTATTTCGACATCCGCAAGGACTCGCTCTACTGCGACCGGCCGGACAGCAAGCGCCGCCGCGCCGCGCGCACGATGATGGACATCCTGTTCTCCCATCTCACCGCGTGGCTCGCGCCGGTGCTCGTATTCACCGCCGAAGAGGCGTGGCTGGCGCGCTACGGCGAAGACACGAAGGGCGTTTTGGACAGCGTCCATCTCCGCACCTTCCCCGACGCCCCGGCCGCGTGGCGCGACGACTATCTCGCCGAGAAGTGGGAGCGCGTGCGCACGATCCGGCGCGTGGTGACGGGAGCGCTGGAAAAAGAGCGCGCCGAGAAACGCATCGGCGCGAGCCTCGAGGCGGCGCCGACGGTCCATGTCGACACCGAGGATTTCGTGCTGTGCAACTCGGTGGAGTTCGCCGAAGTGTGCATCACCTCGGCGATCGATCTTTCGCCGATGCCGCCGCCCGACGACGCGTTCACGCTGCCCGACGTGCCGGGCGTGGCGGTAGTGCCGGCGCGTGCCGGCGGCGAGAAATGCGCACGCTGCTGGCAGGTGCTGCCCGAAGTGGGCGGCGAGGCCGATCACCCGGCCTTGTGCAAGCGCTGCGCCGGTGCGGTGCGGCACGTGCACACGGCGACGTGAACCGGGCATAGGCCGATGGGACTGCGCGCCGGCCTTTTTATTGCCATCCTGGTGCTGTTTCTCGACCAGGTGACGAAGCTCGCCATCCTCGAGGGGGTGCAGCCCCCCGCGGGCGGCATACCCATCACCGGCTTCCTCGCGATCGTACTGGTCTGGAACCGCGGCATGAGCTTCGGGATGTTCAACACCGGCGACCCCATCGTGCCGTGGATTTTGGGCGCCGTCGCGATTGCGGTGGCGATCGGCCTGGTGTGGTGGCTGGCGCGGGCACGGCATTGGCTGGTGATTGCCGGGCTCGGCCTGGTGCTGGGCGGGGCGATCGGCAACGTCATCGACCGCGTGCTGTATGGCGCGGTGGTGGATTTCGTGCTGCTGCACGCCGGCGGCTGGCACTTCCCGGCCTTCAACGTGGCCGATAGTGCCATAACCTTGGGCGTGATCGCGCTGCTGTGGGATTCCTTGTTCGCCAAGCCGGAATCCCCTAAATAGTTGCGGCTTAACGGGAAAGGGGCAAACGATGAAACGGACCATGGTGGCATTGGCGCTGGCCGGAATGGCCGGCGGCCTTGGCGGCTGCGGCCTGTTCGAAGACATCCGCTCGGTGTCGCAGGATCTGGGCAAGAACGGCGAGCGCGACGAGATCACGACCGGCGCGCCGCTGACGGTTCCGCCCGAAGCGACCCTGCGCCCGCCCTCGACCAACGCATCGAGCCACGAGGCCGCCGCCCGCCGCGCGCAGGTGATCCTGCGAACGGACGAGCCCGCCCGCACCGTGACGACGCGCACCGGCCGCAATACCCGCGAAGCGGGCCCGACCGCCGGCGAGCGCGAACTGATGACGCGCTCCGGCGTGACCCGCACCACCTCGGACGTCGTGAAGCGCACGGTGGACATCGAGCAGGAACGCCGCTCGACGGGCCAGAAAGATTTTACGGACCGCGTGCTGAAATACGATCCCAAGGCGCGGCCCGCCGGCACGGACGAAAAGAACGCGCGCGACGCCACGGGCGACAAGCCCGTGATCAAGCGCCCCGGCGAGCTCTAGACGACGGCGCCCGCGCCAGGGCGCGCCCTGGGGGAGACGAAGCCTGCACGAGACGACCGCCGGGGAGGGCGAAGGTCGTCGCCCCTATAACGGACTCTCGGAGGTACGACGTTGTCTCCACTCGGAAGCATCCGCGCCGCCGGCGCGCTCGCGTTTCTGGCGTTCGCCGCCCTGGCGGTTGCCGCGCCGCGGCCCTCGGTCGCCGAAACCGGCAAGGGCGTATTCCAGCCCGAAACCTTCACGCTCGCCAACGGGCTGCAAGTCATCGTCGTCACCAACCGGCGCGCGCCGGTGGTGCTGCACATGATGTGGTACAAGGTCGGCGCCGCCGACGAACCGCCGGGTAAATCGGGCATCGCCCATTTCCTCGAGCACCTCATGTTCAAGGGCACCAAGGCGCTGCCGTCGGGCATGTTCTCGAAGATCGTCGCCAACAATGGCGGTCAGGAGAACGCGCTCACCTCGTCCGACTACACGGCCTACTACCAAAGCGTCGCGCGCGACCGCCTCGAAACCGTGATGAAAATCGAGGCCGATCGCATGGTGAACCTCGACCTGCCCGAGAAAGAGGTCGAGTCCGAGCGCAAGGTGATCCTGGAGGAGCGCCGCCAGCGCACCGAAAACAGCCCGCGCTCGATCCTGTGGGAACAGGCGAACGCCGCGCTCTATCTCAATCACCCCTACCGCATTCCGACGATCGGCTGGCAGCACGAGATGGAAGGCCTGACCAAGGCCGACGCGATGGCGTTCTATCGCCGCTGGTATGCGCCGAACAACGCGGTGCTCGTCGTGGCCGGCGACGTGACGGCCGCCGACGTGCGCCCGCTGGCCGAAAAGTATTACGGCGCGATCGCGCGCCGCGACGTGCCGGAGCGCGCGCGCCCGCTCGAGCCGCCGCACCGCCATGCGCGCCGCGTCACCTACAAGGACGCGCGCGTCGACCAGCCGAACTGGGCGAAGTTCTTCATCGCGCCGAGCTACAATCGCGGCGAGACGAAGCACGTATACGCGCTCCAGGTGCTCGCCGAGATCCTGGGCGGCGGCGCCACCAGCCGGCTCTATCAGGAAATCGTGGTGAAGCAGAAGCTGGCGGCTTCCGCCGGCGCCGGCTATTCGGGATCGAACTTCGACTACAGCAATTTCTACTTCTACGCCTCGCCGCGGACGGGCGTGGAGATCGATCAGGTCGAAAAGGCCGTGGAAGCCGCGATCGCGGAGCTGCTCGAAAAGGGCGTGACCGCCGACGAAGTGGCCCGCGCCAAGCAGGTGATGATCGACCGCGCGGCGTTCGCGCACGACAATCTCAGGACTGGCGCCATGTCGCTGGGCGTGGCGCTCGCCACGGGCCGCTCGGTGGCCGACGTCGAAGCCTGGCCGGACCGTATCGGCAAGGTGACGGCCGAGGACGTGCTCGCCGCCGCGCGGCACGTGCTCAAGGACACCGGCTCGGTGACGGCGATCCTGCTCGGCACCGACAAGAAAACGACGGTTCGCAAGGCCGCCGTGGCGCCGGGCAGCGCGCCGGCCGATGCGCCGGACGAAACGGACGGGCCGGGCGAAGCGCCGGGCGCCGGCCAGCCGAACTGACGGGACAAACACCCATGATTCGCAAGTTTTTCGGCTTCGCGGCGGCGATCTTCGTCGTCGCGGGCCTCGCCGCGCCTGCCGCCGCCATCGACGTGAAAGTGGTGAAGAGCCCGAAGGGCATCACCGCTTGGCTCGTCACCGACCGCACGGCGCCCGTG
>CAZUYG010000115.1:0-8186 GCA_964624265.1 uncultured Candidatus Odyssella sp. | reverse complement strand
CACGGAAAACTCGCGTCTTCCTGGAAGACGACGCCGACTCCCTCCGGCACCTGCCCGTGCACAGGCTTGCCCTCGAACGCAACCTTGCCGTCGGACGGCGGCTGCAGGCCCGCGAGAACTTCGAGCAGCGTGGATTTTCCGCATCCCGATGGGCCGACCACCGAGAAGAACTCGCCGCGGCGCAAATCGAGATCGACCGGACCCAGCGCGTGCACGGGCCGGTAACCCGCCACGGCCGGATAGACGCGCGTCACGCCACGCAGCTCGGCATGAAGTTCGGCCACGGTTCCTCCGCCGTTGGTCTTGCCCGCCTTCGCGTCCACTATTGCAGGTCCTTCGGCAGGAACGATGCGTCGGTGATCTTGCTCCAGTCGATGTCGTCCTTGAGATCGCCGACGAGCTTGAGGCCGCGCGCCATGTTTTCCATCGGCTCGCGCTCGAGCTTGCCCTCGCTCCAGTAGCCGGCCTTGGCGAGCTGAATCGTCACCTTGTGCAGCACCTCGGCCGGCATTTTCGGGAAATGCTTTTCGAGCATCTTCGCCGCCTCTTCCGGCTTCGCGTTCATGAACTGCACCGCCTCGCGCCGCGCCGCGATGATCTTGCGCAGCTTGTCCGGGGCCTTGCGCATGAGATCGCCGGTGGCGATGCCGACCGACTGCACCATCGGCGGCAAGTCGCGCCCGGCGTCGAGGATCACGCGCAGCTTGTCCGCGCGCTGTGCCCACACCACCTGCATCGTGATCGCCGCCTCGACGCCGCCTTTCTCGAGCGCAGTGAGCGCGCCGCCGAGGCTGCCAAGCGCCACGCGCTGCGCCTGCTCGGCTTTGAGGCCGCCCTTTTCGAGCGCCATGATCGCCAGGATCTCGGACAGCGATTTCGGGTTGCTGAAGCCGATCTTCTTTCCTTCGAGATCCTTCAGCGACTTGATCGGCGATTCGGGCTTCACGACCACGACGACGTCGGCCACCGAGCGCGCGCCGACGTTGACGACGCGGATATCCTGCCCCTCGCGGATCGCGGCGATCGCGGCCGACAGCACCACTTCGCCGTAGCCGAGCGAACTCGCCATCACGTTGCGCACCGAAGTGCCGCCGCCCGCGCCGGCGATGATGCCAGTGAGGTCGACTCCGGCCTTCTTGAAATAGCCGGCGTCGATCGCGATGGCGAACGGATTGCCGGCGAAGGCCACGCCGAACTGGGTGATGACGACGTCTTCCGCCTTGGCCGGCATTGCGACGAGCAGGAACGCGGCGACGATGCCGCAGCGCTTCAGCCGCATCATGTTGTCCTCCCTCGAAAGCGGCCGTTGACCGGCCGCGTTGGGCGCCATGCTGCGCCGGACATGCCGCGCGCGCAAGCCACTCTTGCGAATGGGCCCGCCCCGGCCCGCTCAGACGCGCACGGCCCAGTCGAGATCGGGCACGAACGCTTCCTCGATCGTGAGCCTGCGCGCGCTCAGGCCCTGCGCATGCGAGTAGCGCAGCGCGGCCTCGATCGATGCCCGGTTCTTGGCGAGGCCGTAGGGCCAGTAGTCCTCGCCGAGCACCGCGCGAATGTCTTTCAGCTCCTCGGCGAGCCACGGCACCGTCACGTTGTAGGCGCCGATCTCTTCGAGCTCGCGGATCGCGATGTCCTTCGCCTGGCGAAACGCCGCGAACAGGCTGCTCGCGAGCCAGGGATTCCGGCGCAGCAACTCTTCGCGCACGGCCAGAACGTGCATGATCGGAAACAGCCCCGATTTCCGGGCATAGGCCCGCTCGACGGCCCGGTAGTCGGGGAAGAGGCGCGCCACCTGCGGCACCCTGCCGAAGCACGACGGCGTGCGCGGCGTGACGAGCGCGTCGAGGGCGCCGGAGGCGAGCATCGCCGACAGCGTTTCGCCCGGGCCGATCGGCGTGAGCCTCACGTCCGGCGGCAAGTCGAGCGCGAGCTTCTCGGCGCGCCCGGTCTGTTCGAGGCCGCCGTTGCGCCATTCGATCTCGGACGGCCTCACGCCGTATTCGTCCTCGAGCAGGCCGCGCGCCCAGAGTGCCGCCGTCATCTGGTATTCCGGCACGCCGACGCGCTTGCCGCGCAGATCCTCGGGCCGCGCGATGCCGCGGTCGGTGCGGACGTAGAACGCCGAATGCCGGAACACGCGCGAGAGAAACACGGGCAGCGCGCGGTACGGCGTCTTTCCGCGCGAGAGCGCGATGAGATACGAGCTCAACGACACTTCGCAGGCGTCGAACTCGGCCCCCATCAGCGCGCGGATGAAGAGCTCTTCGAGCGGCGGCGTGAGGTACGTGACCGTGCAGCCCTGCACCGGCACGCGCCCGTCCTTGATCGCGCGCACGCGGTCGTAGTCGCCGGTGGAGATGCTTATGGGGAGCAGAGACATTCGAGTGCCTTCATCACGCAAGCCTTCCTTGTCATCCCCGCGAAAGCGGGGATCCACGGCGCCGACACGGGTCCCCGCTTCCGCGGGGACGACAACCTATCTCTGCGAGTCAGTTCGTCTTCTTCAGCTCTTCGGGCAGGAACGAGGCGTCGACCATCTTGCTCCAGTCCACCTCGCCCTTGAGCGCGCCGACGATCTTCAGCGCCTTCAGCATTTCGTCCATTGCCGCATACTCGAACCCGCCGCGGCCCCAATACTTGATCGCCACGTTGTTCATCACCGCGCTTTCGGCGACGGCGAGCGGCAGCTTGTCGTAGGTTTCGGAGAGCAGCTTCGCGGCGTCCTTGGGATTGGAATAGATGTAATCGACGCCCATCATGCGGCCGCGAATGATCGCGCGCAGCTTGTCGGGATGCTCCTTGATGAATTTCGTCGAGGCGATGGCGACGGTCTGCGCGATCGGCGGCAGCTCGTCCTTCACCGCGAAGATCACGCGATACTTGTCCTTGCGCGCCGAATAGAGCGGATCGATCAGCGAGGCGGATTCGACGGCGCCCTTGTCGAGCGCGGTGAGCCCGGCGCCGATGGTGCCGAGCGCGGGCCGCTCGATCTTGTCGAACAGGCCGTGCTTGTTCAGCACCATCGTCGACAGACTGTCGGTGACCGATTTCGGGCTGGTGATCGCGAGCTTCTTGCCCACGAGATCCTTCAGCGTCTTGTAGGGCGAATCCGGCTTCACGACCCAGTAGATGTCGGCGGCGGACCGCACGCCCATCATCACGATCTTGATGTCGGTGTTGTCCTGCATCGCCGCGACGGCCGCCGAGAGCGCCACTTCGCCGTAGGGCAGGCCGCCCTCCAGCACGTTGCGCACCGTCGTGCCGCCGCCCTTCGAGGTGAGGATGCCGGTGATGTCGACGCCCGCCTGCTTGAAGAAGCCCTTCTTCAGCGCCACCGCGTAGGGCGTCCCGTACATCAGGGCGCCCCAGTGGGTGACGGTGATCTCCTCGGCCTTGGCGGGGACGGAGGCGAGGGTCAGCGCGGCGCCCGCGACGAGGGCCCGCGTAAGGGTACGCGCACTCATGGTTCCTCCCTATGGGTTATTCGGCCGGAAGGCCGTTGTTTCGCCGTCATCTTGGGAGGATCGGCGCGTCTCCGGCAAGAGCCAGAATTGCGGCCGGCGCCGGATCTACGCCGCGAGCGTCGCCGGCAGCGCCTTGAAGCCGGCCGCCGTCTCGACCACCCCGGCGGCCCGCAGCAGCGTCTCTTCGTCGAACCCGCGGCCGATGAGCTGGAGGCCGAGCGGCAGGCCGTCGGCGGTGAGCCCGGCGGGAACGGAAATGCCCGGCAGGCCCGACAGATTCACCGGCACCGTGAACACGTCGTTGAGATACATCGCGATCGGATCGTCCATCTTCTCGCCGATCGCAAAGGCCGGCCCCGGCGTCGCCGGCGTGAGGATCACGTCGACGTCTTTGTAGGCCGCGTCGAAATCCTCGGCGATGCGCGCGCGCACCTTCTGCGCTTTGATGTAGTAGGCGTCGTAATAGCCCGCCGAGAGAACGTAGGTGCCGATCAGCACGCGCCGGCGCACTTCGGCGCCGAAGCCCGCGCCGCGCGTCCGCTCGTACATGTCGATCAGGTTCTCGCCCTCGACGCGCAGGCCGTAGCGCACGCCGTCATAGCGCGCGAGGTTCGACGAGGCCTCGGCCGGGGCCACGATGTAATAGGCCGGCAAGGCGTATTTCGTGTGCGGCAGAGAAATGTCGCGGATCTCGCAGCCGGCCGCCTTCATCCACGCAATGCCCTGCTGCCACAGCGCCTCGATCTCGGCCGGCATCCCGTCGATGCGGTATTCCTTGGGGATGCCGACCCTGAGGCCGCGAATATCGCCGGTCAGCGCCTTTTCGTAGTCGGGCACCGGGCGCGGCACCGACGTGGAATCCTTGGGATCGTGCCCGGCCATCGCGCGCAGCATGATGGCGGCGTCGCGCACCGTACGCGTCATCGGCCCCGGCTGGTCGAGCGACGAGGCGAACGCGACGACGCCCCAGCGCGAGCAGCGTCCATAGGTGGGCTTCATGCCGACGATGCCGCTCAGCGCGCCCGGCTGGCGGATCGAGCCGCCGGTGTCCGTGCCGATGGCGGCCAGCGCCGCGCGCGCGGCCACCGCCGCGGCCGAACCGCCCGAGGAGCCGCCGGGCACGAGCTTCCGGTTGTCGCCCTTGCGCCGCCACGGGCTTTCCACCGGGCCGAACGCGCTCGTCATGTTCGACGAGCCCATCGCGAACTCGTCGAGATTGGTCTTGCCGAGCATCACGGCGCCCTGGCGCCAGAGATTGTCGGTAACCGTCGACTCGTAGGGCGGAATGAAATTGCCGAGGATCTTCGAAGCCGCGGTCGTGCGCACGCCGTCGGTGCAGAACAGATCCTTGATCGCGAGCGGGATGCCTTCGAGCCACCCCGCCTCGCCCTTCGCCAGCCGCGCGTCGGAATCCGCAGCCATGCGCTGCGCCTGCTCGGCGGTCTCGGTGATGAAGGCGTTGAGCGGCCGGATCTCCTCCACCGCCTTCACATGCGCTGCGGTCAGCTCGCGCGCCGAGAACTTGCGCGCGGCGAGCCCCGCCCGCGCCTCGGCGATCGTGAGATGCGTCAGCGAACTCATCGGCCGCTATTCCACGACCTTGGGCACGGTGAAGAAGCCGCGCGCCGGATCGGGCGCATTGGCCAGCACCTTCTCCGGAATGCCGCCGTCGGTCACGGCGTCCTCGCGCATCGGCAGCGTGACGGCGACCACGCTCGTCATCGGCTCGACGCCGGCCGTATCGACCGAATCGAGCTGCTCGACCCATTTGAGGATGCCGGAAAGCTCCCCGGCCAGGTGCGGCAGTTCGCTGTCCGGCACCGCGATGCGGGCCAGGCGGGCGATGCGTTTGACGGCGGCGGTATCGAGCGCCATGGGGTTTCGCAGCGATCCTGTGGGGGCGTTCCGGGAGGCGCGGAAGCTATCGCGTCCCCGACAATCGCCGCAAGTTAATCCTTACGATTGCTTAAGTGTAAGCGGATAGGATTTGGCGCATCCGGCCAAAACCCGCGACGATGACGCACTTCACCCCTGAATGCTTTCTCGAGGCGCACCGCATCGCCTTCACCCAGTTCGAGGCGACGCGGAACAACATCCGCCATTTCCGCGACTCCGGCGACCTGATGGGCGCGGCGGGGCAGTTCGCGCTGATCGACACCAAGGCGCTGCTGCGGCAGCTCAGCTATCAGGCGCCGGACGGAAAGCACTATTGCGTCCTGGGCGAGCTGACGTCGGCCAAGCAATTCTGGCCGACGACGCTTCAATACATGCACGCGGTCAACACCCGCATTCTCCTCGTGAACACGGCGGTGTCGGCCCTGAAATCGTTGGCGCAGGACCGCCGCCTGCTGGCGCGGCTCGGCCGCATGTTCGGCCGGCGGTCGGGCCAGCCGCCGCTCACCGCGCCCGAAATCTCCGCGCTGCTCTCGAGCCAGCTCGACGCGATCCTGCTCGGCGCGCGGGCGCTGGCGGAAATGTTCTGGTACCTCTCGAAGGTCGCGAATCAGCCGCTGCTCATGCGGCGCATCGTCGCGATGGCCGGCTATCAGGACAACAATCCGCTGACGCTCCAGGAAGCGGCGGAAGCCGAGCAGATCCTCGTGAAGCTGGCGGAGCAATACAAGGCGCGGCGCAATCGTGCGGCCGACGAAATCCTCTCCGCGGCACTGAAGCCGGACGATCTCGTCGCCGACGTCAAGCAGATGCACGTGACCCTGATTCCCATGTGGATGGATCAGCCGGACCAGGACGGCGCCAAGATCGTCCACGACGTCTACTTTCCGGCCTATTACGTCGAGCGCCTGCTGCGGCCCGCGAACGAAGCGCCGGCGCAGGATCTGGCCGCCTGAGGGCGCTGCCCGCCGCGGCCGTTGGACTCGCGCGGCCCTTTCTGCCACTTAGCGCCGCATGGAACAGACGCTCGAGGGCCTGGCCGCGACGCTGGCGCGCGGCCGCCGGCTGATGGGGCTCGACCTCGGCACCGAAACGATCGGCGTCGCCGTTTCCGACGCGCTTCTCTCGATCGCGACGCCGGTGACGACCATCCGCCGCACGCGCTTCAAGCGCGACGCCGAGCAGCTTGCGGCGCTCGCGCAGGAGCGCCAGGCCGGCGGCCTCGTCTATGGCCTGCCCGTCAACATGGACGGCAGCGAAGGTCCGCGCTGCCAATCGACCCGCGAATTCGCGCGCGAGTTCGCGAAGCGCTGCCCGCTGCCCTATGCGTTCTGGGACGAGCGGCTCTCCACCGCCGCCGTGCAGCGGATGCTGACCGACGAGATGGATTTGAGCCGCAAGCGCCGAGCCGAAGTCGTGGACCGCGCCGCCGCGGCCTACATCCTGCAGGGCGCGCTCGACGCGCTCGCCATGCGGCGGGGCCGCTAGCGCGCCGGCGCCGCAACGAGCCCGTTGGAATTGCGATTGACCACCATCCGGTCGTGCAGGCGCGCGACCATCCGGCTCGCGGTTTTTTCGAACGCGAACGGGAAAACGGCGTGCACCAGGCAGGCCAGCCCGGCCAGCATCAGGCGCGCGCCGAAGCCGGACGCATTTCCCAGATGCTCGCCATAGGTCTCGCCGACCTGGGCCGGATGGCGGGTGAAGAGCGCGGCAAAGCGCATGATCGTTTTCCTCGTTCGGGTTCTGCCGCCGATCCTGGCCGGCGCCGTGCGAAAATGCTTTGCTTTGTTTGCCCTCGTCGCCGCACCTCGTAAAAAATATTTCTAATACTTTCGCATTCGTGATAAATTTTTTCTATGGACCGGACCGACCTCAAATTGCTCGCACTGCTGCAGGACGATGCCGCGCTGACGATCCAGGAGCTCGCGGAGCGCGTGCGCCTCTCGGTGACGCCGTGCTGGCGCCGCATTCAGAAGCTCGAGGCGGCGGGCATCATCCAGCGGCGCGTGACGCTGCTCGATCCTGCCAAGCTCGGCGTCGGCGTGACCGCCTTCGTGCGCATCAAGACGCGGCAGCACTGCATCGAATGGTTTCGGCGCTTCGCCAAGGCCGTCGCCGCGATACCCGAGATCGTCGAATTCTACCGCATGAGCGGCGACATCGATTACCTGCTGAAGATCCTGGTCCCCGACATCGCCGGCTACGACGCGGTCTACAAGCGCCTGATCTCCGCAATCGACCTCGACGACGTGAGTTCGAGCTTCGCGCTCGAGCGCATCAAGTCGACGACGGCGGTGCCGCTCGGCTACGTCTCGGCCGAGGGCTGATCACCGACCCGATGTTGCGAAGAACCGCCAGATCGTCTCGCTCGCGTCGATGTCGCGGTTGACGGTGCCGATCCAGGCAGCCGGAAGATACTGCGTACCGCCGGGCCAAGTGTGGCCGCCGCCCTCGACGCGCAGCAGGCGCACGCGTGCCACGGCGCAGCGCGCATAGTCGATGTCGATCACGCGCGAGCCGTCGCCGGGATCGCGATCCGGCAGCGCGCGCACGTTGGGCGCACCCGCACACCCGTTCCGCTTCGCCCAGAACGCGATCGTCCGGTCGGTCGGCCAGATTTCGCCGCGCAGGCTGAACATTGCGCGCACATGGCCGCCCGCGTAGGGCACCAGCGGATCGGCCGTGCCGTTGACGACCAGCACGGCGACCGGCGCGGACGGCGCGCAGCGCGGGCCGAGATCGGCCGGCATCGTGGCGGTGACCGGCGCCACGGCCGCGAACAGATCGGCCGCGTCGCAGGCCAGGCGGAAACTCATGAAGCCGCCG
>CAZUYG010000114.1:0-8197 GCA_964624265.1 uncultured Candidatus Odyssella sp. | reverse complement strand
CTGTTGAGCGGCCGAACCGACAGCCCATCGGGCGCGCGCTGCGCCATCGCCGATGGCAGAAATTCTTTTATCGCGACGTCGCGGTCGGTGAACCGCTCAACCGCGCGATACGTAATGCCAAAGCCGCCCGCGCCAAGAACTCCGTCGAGCGTGTAGACGTTGAGCCGCGTTCCTCGCGGCAAAGCATCGGCCCGGCCCTCCGCCATGGCCCCTACGCCTCACTCCCCCGGAGGCATGGTATCGGCGCAGCGCGAAATCCGTAACGCATGCGGAACGCCCGCCCTACCTGGAGAATGACGTTCGCAGCGCCGCCACGGCATCGTCGACCGCGGTGCGCGCGCCTTTCGAATAGCCGGCGAGCTGCAGGTATCCGTGCACGAGGCCGGGATAATGCCGGTGTTCGGCCGCGACGCCGGCGGCGGCCAGCGCCTTGGCATAGGCGGCGCCCTCGTCTTGCAGCGGATCGAAGCCCGCGGTCTGCACGAAGGCCGGCGGCAGCCCGGCGAGGCTGCCCGCCAGCAGCGGCGAGGCGCGCGGGTCGCGCCGCATCGCGGCCTCGGGCGTGTAGTGCGCCATGAAGCTGTCGATCATCGTCTTGGTGAGGAGGTATCCGGTGCCGAAGCGCGCGATCGAGGCATAGGTGCCGGCCATGTCGACCGCGGGATAGATCAGGAGCTGCAGGCACGGCGCCGGCGCCTTCTTGGCCTTCGCGAGCTGCGCGACGACGGCCGCGAGGTTGCCGCCGGCGCTGTCGCCGCCCACCGCGATGCGGCGCGGATCGGCGTCCCACAGGCCGGGATCCGCGGCGATGGCCGCGTAGGCCGCCCAGCAATCCTCGACCGCGGCCGGGAACCGGTGCTCGGGCGCGAGCCGGTAATCGACCGCGGCGACGCGGCAGCGCGCCTTCTCGGCGAGATAGCGGCAGGCGCGGTCGTGCGTGTCGCGGTCGCCGACGGTCCAGCCGCCGCCATGGAAGAAGACGAGCAGCGGCGACGGGTCGGACACGCCGACCGGGACGTAGAAGCGCACCGGCACCGCGCCGGCGGGGCCGGCGATCGTGCGCTCCATCGTGGCGAACATCTCGGCCGGCGGCAGGCCGAAGGTGTCGGCGCGCTTCCGGTATTCGCGCCGCGCCTCGTCCACCGGCAGCGAATCGAGCGGCGGCCGCCCGGCCTTCTCGGCGATGGCGAGGATTTCGGCGAGCTGCGGATCGAGCGTCATGTGTTCGGTCTCGGCAAAGAAAGAACAGGGGAACGGGCGCCGGGGAGGAGGAAGGAAAGAAGATTCGCCACGAAGACACGAAAGCACGAAGCAGGAAGTGCGATGCGCCGCAAGGGCGGCGCGAAGAGAGGGAAGCCAATCCAGCCCTTACTTGCTTGCGTCGCGCGCCTTCGCGCGCAGCCTTTCCTCGCTTTCTTCTTCGTGTCTTGGTGTCTTCGTGGCGAATCTTCCTTGCCTTCTCCCCGGCACTACGGCACGTGGCCCAAACGGCGCCAGGTTTCGTATTCGGAGCGGAAGGCGGACAGCGCGCTCCAGACGCGCTTGAAATTCGCGTCGGCGGCGCCCTCCTGCTCGGCGATGTCGAGCCACGCCTTTTCGAGCGCGTCGAGCACGCCCTGCGGCCAGCGCTGGAACACGACGCCCTTGGCGCGCAGCTCGCGCAGCGCCGCCGCCTGCATCGCCTCGCCCTCGGACAGGCCGTCGCGCACCGTGTCGCCGCAGGCGAGCTCGATCTGCCCGCGCGTGGCCTCGGGCAGCGCGTCCCACGCCTTGCGGCTCACCAGCAGCTCGAGCGGCACGGTCGGCTGCTGCCAGCCGGGAAAATAGTAGTTGCTGACGATCGTGTGGAAGCCGAGGCCAAGATCGATCAGCGGGAACGAGTATTCGGCGCCGTCGAGCGCGCCGTCCTTGAGCGCCGGCAGGATCTTGTTGGGCTCCACGTGGCGCGGATCGGCGCCGGCCTTGGTCAGCACGCGCGCGGCCAGACCGGAAGCGCGCACCTTCAAGCCCTTGAGATCGTCCGCGGTCTGCACCGGCTTCTTGAACCAGCCGCCGGCCTCGGGCGTGGTGATGCCGCACAGCACCGACTTCACCGCGAAGCGCGCATACACCTCGTCGAGCAGCTCCTGCCCGCCGCCGTAGTTGAGCCAAGCGACGTATTCCACCGCCTCGGGGCCGAACGGAATGCCGCCGAAAACAGCGAAGGCCGGCTCCCGCGTCGTCCACATTCCCGGCGTCGACCAGCATGCGTCGACCGTGCCCTTGCCCACGGCTTCGAGGCACTGGGCGGGCGCCACGAGCTTGCCGGGCTCCTCGAGCTCGAACGCGATCGCGCCGGCCGAGGCGCGGCGGGCCTTGTCGGCGAATTTCCGGGCCAGCGAGCCGAATTGCGGCGTATCCGCCGGATAGGAGAGCGCGATTTTCCATTTGAGATAGGCCGTCTCGGCCGACGGCGTCACGCGCACCGGCACCTCGACGCGCTTCTCGATCACGACCGGCGCGGGCGCCAGCGCGAAGCGCCCGATCGCGGCCCCGGCCACGAGCGCCACCGCCGCCGCCGCGGCGATCTGAAGGAGATGGGAGAAGCGAAGGTTCATCTTCGGGAAAAATGCCGGTTTCCGCCGCCGGATCGCAAGCTCAATCGTATTAGACCCAGCGCCGATTTCCCAATGCGTGCCCCGGCCCTCACTTCCCAAACCGCGCCGCCAAGGCGGACGCGGTTTGGGCCCCTTCTCTCCCGCTGCGCGGGAGAGAGAAGCAAGCCTCGTTCTCTCTCTCCCACGAAGTGGGAGAGAAGGGGCCCATGCGCCACGGGGCGCATGGGAAGTGAGGGCTGGGGCGCGGATTCCCTCATGCCGGTTTTCGCCTTAACGTCCCGCCCCGATGTCCATCGCCACGCTGATCGCCCTGGAGCTCGTCTGGATCGTGATCATGGCCGGCTGGGTGCTGCTGCAGCGGCGCCCGCCGGTGGCGACGCTTGCGTGGATCTTCGGCCTCGCGCTGTTCCCCGGCATCGGCGCGCCGATCTATTACTGGTGGGGTCCGCTGCGCTTCGACCGCCGGAAGCGGCGCCTGCGCCGCGCGCGCGATGCGATGCATGCCTCGCGCTCGCGATCGGCGCTGTTCGACCGCGAGCGCGGCAAGACCGAGCCGCTGATCCGCCTCGCGACGCGCCTCGGCGGCATGCCGCCGATGACGGCCAGCAGCGTCCGCCTGTTCTCGAGGGGCGACGATTTCTTCGCCGCCGCGGAGGCGGCCATCGCCGGCGCGCGCCACCACATCCACGCCGAATACTACATCGTGCGCGACGACCCGCTCGGCACGCACGTGATCGAGCTGCTGATCGCGAAGGCGCGCGCGGGCGTGGAAGTGCGCCTGCTCGCCGACACGGTGGGATCGCGCGTTTCGCGCGCGCTCGAGCAGCGCATGATCGAGGCCGGCGTGAAATTCGAATGGTTCAACCCCACCGCGGTCGCGCGCCTGCGCCGGCGCATCATCAATTTCCGCACGCACCGCAAGATTCTCGTCGTCGACGGCGCGGTCGGCTTCTGCGGCAGCACCAATCTGTGTTCCGACCATTGCGCCAGATATTGGGGCGAGAGCGCGCGCCGCGACACCGACGTGGAGCTGCGCGGCGAGATCGTGCAGGGTCTGCAGAACACGTTCTTCGAGAACTGGCTGTTCGCCTCGGAAGAGAAGCTGCGCGACGAAGACCTCGACCGCTATTTCCCGGCCGCGCCGCCGGCGGGCACCCAGCTCATGCATTTCGTGCCGTCCGGCCCGGACAGCGAGCATCGCGCGATCTACGCCTTCCTGCTCGCCGCGATGGGGCTGGCGCGCAAGCGCATCTGGCTGGTCGCGCCCTATTTCGTGCCCGACGAGGCGCTGACGACCGCGCTGATGGTTGCAGCCTCGCGCGGCGTGGAGGTGCACGTGATCGTGCCGACCAGGAGCGATTGGCGCATCGTCGACGCGGCCGGCGCCTCGACCCACGACCAGCTCATTTCCGCCGGCGTGCGCATCTACCTGTATGGCCCGCCGCTGGTGCACGCGAAGACGGCGGTGATCGACGACAATCTCGCCATCGTCGGCAGCGCCAACATCGACGACCGCAGCATGAAGCTCAATTTCGAGGCCTCGGCCGTGTTCTACGGCGGGCCGCTGGTCGAGGAGCTGGCGGCGCTGTTCGACGAATTCCGGACCGCGGCCACGCTGAAGCTCAACTACGAATCCGACGCGCCGCTGCGCCGCCGCCTGCTGGTCGCCTGCGCGCGCCTCTTCTCGCCGCAGCTCTGATGGGGAAAGATTCGCCGCGCTTCGGACTCTCCGTTCCGCTCCGCCGCGAAACTGCGGCGCAGCGGCGGCCCGGGACTTGCATGACCTCGATCTTGCGCACACGGCACGGACCCTCATGCGTTTCCGCCTGATCACCTGGAACATCCACAAGGGCATCGGCGGGCTGGATGGCAAGTACGACATCCGGCGCATCGTGCGCGCGCTCGAGGAATGCCACCCCGACATCGTCGCGCTGCAGGAAGTGGACGAAGACGCGCCGCGTTCGCACCACCACCGGCAGGTGGACGTGCTGGCCGACGCGCTCGGCCTCCCGCACCGCGCCTATCAGCCGAACGTCACCCTGCGCCGCGGCGTTTACGGCAACGCGATCGTCAGCCGATTCCCGCTGAACCTGCTCAGGAGCCTCGACCTCTCGATCCGCTTCAAGAAGAAGCGCGGCGCGCAGATCGTCAGCGCCGCGATCCCGGTGCCGCATGCGCTGCACCAGCCGGTGATGCTGGTGAACCTGCATCTCGGCCTCATCGAATTCGAGCAGAAGATCCAGCTCCGCCGCCTGCTCGCCTGCGAGGAGGTGAAGGGCCTCGCGCACGACATCCCGATGATCGTGGCCGGCGACATGAACGACATGCTCGGCCGCCTCCACCGCCACGTCATGGAGCCGCGCGATTTCCTCTCGGCCTCGAACGGCAAGAGCACGTTCCCGGCCTTCTTCCCGATGCGCGCGCTCGACCAGATTTTCTACCGCGGCGGCGTCACGCTGCGCCGCTGCTTCATCCCGCGCTCCGACATTACCCGCCGCGCTTCCGACCACCTGCCGCTGGTCGCGGATTTCGAGGTGGCCGCGCAGCACCACGAGCACGCGGGCCACGCGCACGCGCCGGCGGGGGCGAAGCACAAGGCGGAGGGGTAGGCGCCGCCCGGGTTCGGCGGAGGCGATTCGTCGACCGCCGCGCAGCGCCTCGAATCGGCCGCTCGAGATGTTCTTCGTCAACCGCATCAAGCCCGAAGACGCGGCGGAACCGGACGGCGTGACGCCGAACGAAGCGTTCTGGCGGGCGGCGTAGCTCTGTTTCGGAACGGGAGCGGGCCCCGTTCTCCTATTCGTCGTTGCGGCGGTTTAGGTGCTCGAGCGGCCCGAAATACTCTGCTGGCTCGCAGGGACCGAGTATCGACAGGAAATGATCGAAATCGTCGGCGAGCCGCACGAAAGGATCGTAGTCCGTGAATTCGTGCAGCCAGATGCCGACAGCAGGATCGCGATTGCTCGGCGCGCCGCGATAGTCGAAACAGAGATAATCTCCTCCGCCATTTTCGGCAAAGGGAACCAAGCCCTCTTGCATTCCAGGCGGAAGGTCTTCCGCATATTCTTCGATGCTCGACCAGGGATTGTCGGTTGCTTCACGCCAGGCATCCGGCTCCGTCAACATACGCTGTCGAATCTCGCGCGGCATCGGCTCGCGAAAGCTGAGAAGCCGCCCGAAACCGTAGGACCATTCAGCGGTCTCGCCATCATCGCCAGGATGCCTGACCTTGAAGCAGAGATCGCCGGGATCTCCACCGTCGCATTCGCGCACCATCGCTAGAAACGAATCCGGAAATCCCACACCGAATGCGCGTTCGACCGTCCGAATCCTTTCGTCGGGCACGCGGGCGCCACAGCCGGACCACTGAAACTTTCTCGAGCGCGCCATGCTATTGGCCCCTTCTCATCCCCACACCTCCAATGTGAGGCGTGTTTTCGTGGATTCGTTGCGGCACCAACTGCATTCGACCGTACTCCTGATGGTGATGCCATCGATGCTCCGGGATTGTGGGCTCGCCGCGCCGAATCGCGTCCAACTGCTCAGGAGAAAAGTCGCTGCGGCGAACTTGTCCCCGCTCGATCGCTTCTCGAAGCTGGCGCGTGGCCGCGCTCTTGTGCGCCTTGTCACCCATACCCCATCTTACCGAGTCGGGGCGACGCAGTATTTGCGCTTGCTCGTCCTCGCTAAGCACCCTCCCGCTGGCATCCAGCCAATCGCCGAGCCCGATGCGCCCCATCGGATCGGGGCGATAGCGGAACCCGTACTCCGTTAGGATTTGCTCCTGCTCATCCAAGGTGAGCGAACGCCGCGGCGTCGCGCGCTGCACCTGTTGCAACGCCAGCTTCGCAAGCCTCGCAATCGCGCCGGAGTTGTCAGTCGGCGGCGCGCGCTCGGCCGAAAGATACGGACTCGCCGCATTGTCGCCGAGCGCTTGCAGTCGAAACGGCCTTCCGGTGATTGGATTGTTGCCGAGAAGCCCGCTCACCGGATCAGCACGTGCAGTGTTGCCAGTGCCGGGATCGGCAAGACGAGTGCTCGCATGCTCGACATTGGCGGGAGCGATCGCGAAGGCGTTGAAGCCGGGTGAAAAGAGTCTTTCGTGGACATCATTTCCGTACGGGAGAGTGCGGCCGGTTTTCCCGTACCGCTCGGAAAGCACACTTTGCGAATCGGCCGGAGACTCGCGCGCAGCAATAGCGCGTCGCGGTACCGGCGGGGATCGGGTGGCGACGCTCGGCTGCGTAGCGAGATTATCGTTGAGCGATTGCTCGGTTTCGCCGCCGGGCACCGCGACGCCATCGATCGCGATCCCATGCGCGCGTTGAAATGCACGCATCTCGTTCTCGAGCGAAGCGGTCCACTCTCCGGTATCCGCCGACTCCCCAGCCTGGTCGTGGCCGAGAGACAAGAGGCTTGTTGCCACCCTTATGACGTCATCTCGATCATTCTCGGCTCCGGGTCCTACTGGGCCCCATAGTGAGAGTGGGTACATGCACGTCTCCTCGACTGCGCACGCTAATTACTCTGTATAGGAAATTAGTCAAGAACAAAATAGGAAAATTATGATGATATGTGGCGGCGGCACATTCATACACAGCTGCGGCAAGCGACGGTGGGCGGCGAGGGTTTTGCCGGTCCGATCGCCGATCTTGTGGCGCCAGCCACCGCCGCCGGTGGGCGCAATTTTCTTTCGTTCATTTCGCAACTGCGAAGGAATCCGCCGCTTTTTCAGCCGCGCGCGACCCAAAATTTCGCATTCGCGCCTTCTTGACAGGCCCGGCGCCTCTCGCCATGTATCCGCCCGTCCCGCTGGCACTCGCCTCGTGTGAGTGCTAACAGCGGCGGCCAATTCATCAACCGAACGATCCACAAGCACTCATCCAGGAGGATGCAATGAAGTTCCGTCCGTTGCATGACCGCGTCGTCGTCCGCCGCCTCGAAGGCGAAACGAAGACGGCCGGCGGCATCATCATTCCGGACACGGCGAAGGAAAAGCCGCAGGAAGGCGAGATCATCGCCGTCGGCCCGGGCGGCCGCGACGAGAGCGGCAAGCTCATCCCGATCGACCTCAAGGTCGGCGACCGCATTCTGTTCGGCAAGTGGTCGGGCACCGAGGTCAAGATCGACGGCGAAGAGCTGCTCATCATGAAGGAAAGCGACGTGATGGGCGTGATCGAAGGCACGCCGGCCAAGACCAAGAAGGCGGCGTAAGCCGCCGCGAGGCGGTGCCGGGGCCGCCGCAGGGCCGGCCCGATTCCCTACCCCACTGATTCGAGAGAACGAGGACCACAATGGCTGCAAAAGAAGTTCGTTTTTCGGCCGATGCGCGCCAGCGGATGCTCCGCGGCGTCGACATCCTGGCCGATGCCGTGAAGGTGACGCTGGGCCCCAAGGGCCGCAACGTCGTGCTCGACAAGGCGTTCGGCGCGCCGCGCATCACCAAGGACGGCGTGACCGTCGCCAAGGAGATCGAGCTCGCCGACAAGTTCGAGAACATGGGCGCCCAGATGGTGCGCGAGGTCGCGTCGAAGACCTCCGACATCGCCGGTGACGGCACCACCACCGCCACCGTGCTGGCCCAGGCGATCGTGCGCGAA
>CAZUYG010000113.1:0-8199 GCA_964624265.1 uncultured Candidatus Odyssella sp. | reverse complement strand
CTTGTGGAGCAGCACGAATCGCTTGATCTGCGAGCCGGCCAGATCCTTGTCCTGCGCGATGTCGCGGTTCACCTGCTCGATGGCGTTCTTGATCAGCTCGTAGACTTCGGGCTTCTGCGCGAGCTCGGAATAGCTCGTGTAGGCGAGGTTGCGCTTCTCGGCCCAGCTTCCCACCGCGTCGAGGTTGATCGAGATCATCGCGGTGGCGAACGCGCGGTCGGCGCCGAACGTGACCGCCTCCTTGATCGGCGGGAAGAACTTCAGCTTGTTCTCGAGGTATTTCGGCGCGAACAGCGCGCCGTTCTTCAGCCGCCCCACGTCTTTCGCGCGATCGACGATCTTGAGATGCCCGTCGCGGTCGAGGATGCCGGCGTCGCCGGTGTGCACCCAGCCGTCCGCCGTCTTGGTCTCGGCCGTCGCCTGCGGGTTCTTGTAATACTCCTTGAACACGCCGGCGCTGCGGTAGAGCACCTCGCCGCTCGCATCGAGCTTCAGCTCGACGCCGGGGCACGGCACCCCCACCGTGTCGAGCCGCACCTGGTCGTTGGGCTGCACGGTGACGAACACGGTCGCCTCGGTCTGCCCGTAGAGCTGCTTCATCGGCACGCCGATGGAGCGGAAGAAGTTGAAGATGTCGGGCCCGATCGCCTCGCCGGCCGTGTAGACGAGGCGCATGCGCGAGAAGCCGAGCGTGTTCTTGAGCGGACCGAACACGAGCAAATTGCCGAGCCAGTAGCGGAAGCGTTCGCCGAGCGGCACGGGCTTCTTCGTGAGGATGTCGCTGCCGACGCGGCGCGCCACTTTCATGAAATGGTGGAACAGGCGCCGTTTGATCCACGACGCGTCTTCGATGCGGATCAGCACCTGCGTCAGGATGTTCTGGAAGATCGGCGGCGGCGCGAAGAAATAGGTCGGCCCGATCTCGCGCAGGTCCTGCATCACCGTCGCGGAGGATTCCGGGCAGTTGATGCAGAAGCCGGTGACGTAGGTCTGGCCGAGCGAGAACATGTTGTCGCCGACCCACGCCATCGGCAGATAGGAGAGCGTTTCGTCCTTCTCGGACAGCCCTTCGAGATCCGCCGACATCCGCGCGATCTTGATGATGTTGTCGAACGAGAGCACCACGCCCTTGGGCTGCCCGGTGGTGCCCGACGTGTAGAGGATGATGGCGGCGTCGGAGCCCTTCGCCTTGCGCGACTCCTCGTCGTAGAACTCCGGATGCTCCTTGCGGTGCTCGCGGCCCATCGCATCGACCGATGCGAGACTGTGCAGGAACGGCTGCGTGTAGTGCCGGAGGCCGCGCGGATCGCGATAGACGATCGCCTCGAGCGTCGGGCAGCGCGGCTTGATCTCGAGCAGCTTGTCCACCTGCTCCTGGTCCTCGACCACGGCGAAGCGCGCCTCGGCGTGATCGAGCACGAACTGCATCTCGTTCGCGGCGGCATCCTGATACACCGGCACCGGCACGGCGCCGAGCGCCTGCGCCGCGACCATCGCCCAGTAGAGCTGCGGCCGGTTGTCGCCGATGATGACGACCTTGTCGCCGCGCGCGAGGCCGAGCGCGGCGAGGCCGGACGCCATCACGCGTACTTCCTCGCGCACCTCGCGCCACGTCCAGGTCTGCCAGATGCCGAGATCCTTCTCGCGGATCGCCGGGCGGTTGCCGCGGATGCGGGCATTGTGCTCGAGAAGTGCAGGGAAGGTTTCGCCCGCGGCGGCTTCGGCCATGGCGCTCAGCCCCACGCCCGCGAACGTGCGCGCGCCGCCCGACGCATGCGGATCGCCGAATGGGACGGGCGCGAATGCGCTCCCTTGCCCACGATCGTCCTCCCAGTGGCCGCAAGCGGGAATTGTTGTTTTTAATCCCGCACTTGGCCTAGTAACCAAAGTGCATGGGAGGGTCAAGGGCGCGGCCGCCGCAGCCGGCCCGCGCGTCGCTTGCGCCTGTGCGCGCGCCGCGGTGCGTCACGGCCGATCGGCGCGGCGGCCTATGCCACCGCATCGAGCGTCTCGCGTACCGTGCGCGCGAGATCGCGCGCCTTGTAGGGCTTGCGGAGCAGAGCCACGCCGCGGCGCGCATTCGCCAGCGCGGGCACGTCGGAATAGCCGGTCGTGAACAGGATCTTGAGCGCGGGAAATCGCTTTTCCGCTTCGGCGGCGAGCTGCGTTCCGGTCACGCCGCCCGGCATCATCACGTCGGTGAACAGCAGATCGACGCTCTCGCCGCCGAACAGGATGTTGCGCGCGGTGGCGCCGTTGCCGGCGACAAGCACGCGGTAGCCGAGCGACCGCAGCTGATCCGTGACGAGTTCGCGCACCGCGGGATCGTCTTCCACGACGAGGATCGTCTCCGCGCCAACCGGGAGCGGCTGACCGTCGGCCGCGGTTGCGGGCGCCGCCGCCGGCGTGCTTTCCAGGGCGCGCGGCAGGTAGAGCGTCACCTTCGTGCCGCGGCCCGGCGCGCTCTCGATCGCGATTCCGCCGCCCGACTGCTTGACGAAGCCGTAGACCATCGCGAGGCCCAGACCGCTGCCCTTGCCGATATCTTTCGTCGTGAAGAACGGCTCGAACGCCCTCGCCATCACCTCGGGCGTCATCCCCGCGCCGGTATCGGACACCTCGACGGCGATATAGTCGCCCGGCGCGAGATCCCCGGCGCCGTTCGGCCCGCCGCCCGCCTCGCGCGGCGCGATCGTGCGGTTCGCGGTGACGATCGTGAGCCGCCCGCCGCCCGGCATCGCATCGCGCGCGTTGAGGGCGAGGTTCAGCAGCGCGGTTTCGAGCTGCGTGGAATCGACCTTGCAGAGCCAGAGTTTCTCGCCCGGCACGACTGCGATTTCGATCTGCGCGCCGAGCGTGCGGCGCACGAGTTCGTGCATGTCCTGGACGAGCTTGTTGGCCTCCACGGCCTTCGGGGCCAGCGTCTGCCGGCGCGCGAAGGCCAGCAGCTGCGCGGTGAGCTCGGCCGCGCGCCGCGCCGCCTCGAGCGAAAGCTCCGCGCGGCGGCGCAGATTTTCCCGGTCGGCGAGCCCGCGGGCCAGCGCGTCGGAGTTACCCATGATGACGGTGAGCAGGTTGTTGAAGTCGTGCGCGATGCCGCCGGTGAGCTGGCCGATCGCCTCGAGGCGCTGCGAGCGGTTCAGGCGCTCCTGCTGCGCGATCTGCTCGCTCATGTCGCGGCCGATGAGGAAGAACTTGCGTTCGCGCTCCGACCACGCCACCGAACAGTGGACCGGCACCCAGCCTCCGTCCTTGCGCCGGCACTTGGCTTCGAACGTGTGCAAGACCTGCGACCGGCGCGCCGCCCGCATCGCTTCGCGCGTGGCGACGATGCCGACTTCGTCGATGAACTCGCTCGCGTTGCGGCCGATGATGTCCGCTTTCGCGTAGCCGAACTGCTTGCAGGCGCCGGGATTGACCTCCACGAAATTGCCGACGCTGTCGGTGACGCAGATGAGATCGAGCGAGGTCTCGAACAGCCGCTCGTTCATTTCGCGCGCCGCCTCCAGCCGTTCCTGGCTCTGCAGCAATTCGCGGTGCGCACGGCGCACTTCGCTCACGTCGTCGAAAAAGATCGTGAAGCCGCCGGGGTGGGGATAGCCGCGCACCTCGATCCATTTGCCGAAGATGTCGGAATAGGCTGTGAAGGCCGCGGGATCGCCCGTTCGCTTCGATTCGAGATAATTGACGTGGAACGCGTTGGTTCGATCGACATTCAGCGAGTCAAGCAGCGTCTTGCCGAGCAGGTCCGCGGCCCGGAGGCTCCAGATGCGCTCGGCGGCGGGGTTGATGAACGTGAAGCGCCATTCGTTGTCGAGCGCCACGAAGCCGTCGGAGATGCTTTCGAGGATGCTCTGGTTGTTTTCGAGCGCCGCGCGCAGTTTGCGCTCGCTTTCGGCCAGGGCCAGGTGCCGCTCCCGCTCCGCCGTCACGTCGCGGAAGAAGGCGGTGACGCCCTCTGCATGCGGAAGCGCGCGGACTTCGTGCCACGCCTTGTAGAAACTCGAATAGGCTACGAACGCGACGGAGCACTGATCGCGCTTGGCCTGGCGGTATGCCTCGAGAAAGATGTTGCCCGGCGCGAGCGCGTACTTCTCGAAATAGTTCACGCCGACGATTTCGGCGCGGCGCAGGCCCGTGATTCGCTCGCCCGGTTCGTTCAGGTAGGTGTAGCGCCACTCGTTGTCGAAGATCGCCACGCCGTCGGACGTGTTGGCCAGAATCGCATCGAGCTCGCGCTTGGCGCGGGCCACCTCCTCCTCGGCGGCCTTGCGGTCGGTGATGTCGGCCAGCATGCCGAGAATGCCGGAGCGCACGCCGTCTTCCCCGTATACCGGGCTGCTGGTGACGAGTGTCCAGATGGCGCGGCCGTCCTTGCGGCGATAGCGCCACTCCCGCTGCTGTGTTGCCGCTTCCGAGCGGTCGTTGCGGATGCGCGACGCGCGTTCACGCTCGGCCGGATCCGCGAGAAAATCCCAATGCGGGCGGCCGAGGATTTCCTCGGGCGCATAGCCGAGCATATCGGCCATGCGCGGGTTGACGTAGTTCGTGCGCCACTCGGAATCGAGAACCCAGATTCCTTCCTGCGCCGTTTCCACGATCTGGCGGAACTGCCGTTCGCTGGCGCGGGCGGCGGCTTCGGCCTCGCGCTGCTGCGTGCGATTGGTGGTGACTCCGCGGTAGCCCGCGAAGTCGCCGCGATCGTCGAACACCGGCCGCCCACTGGCGGCGAGATAGTGCGTCCGCCCGCTCTTGCCGGGAATCGTGAATTCGAAGTCGCGGAACGGCCGGCGTGCCGCAAGCTGCGCGATGTGCTCGCGCCAAGCCGGATCGGCGGCCCCGATACCGGCCATTTCCCAGCGGGTGCGGCCGATCGGATCTTTATCGGAAGCAAGCGGAGTACCGGAGATGAAGGTGAGGCGATGCTCGCGATCGGATTCCCACATCCAGTCGGACGCGATCTCGGCGAAGTCGCGGAACCGCGCCTCGCTTTCGGCGGCGGCGGCCTCGGCGGCCTTGCGGTCGCTGATATCGACGAACATCGTGATCGCGCCGGTGAATCTGCCGTCGGCATCGAAAATCGGCGTGCTGCTGATGATCGCCCAGAACTCGCTGCCATCCATGCGCAGGTGGCGGGCCTCCAGTCGTATTGTCTTTCCGCCGCGCCGCTCGTTCCAGAGCCGCTTTACTTCCTCGCGCCGGTCGGGGGGCTCGAAATCGGTGATGCTGCGGCCGATCAGGTCCGCGGGCTCGCAGCGCATCATCTCCGCCATGCGCCGATTGGCGTAGGTGATGATCGCGTCGCGGTCGAGGATCCAGATACCCTCGCTCGCGGTCTCGACGATGCGGCGATACCGGCGCTCGTTCTCGATTGCCGATGCTTCGGCGGCGCGTAGCGCCTCTTCGGACGCCTTTCGGTCGGTGATGTCGGTGACCATGCCGAGGATCGCCGCCTCGTCGCCGGTCGGGTCGACGATGACGTTGCTCGCGACGATCACCCAGATCGGGGTGCCGTCCTTGCGCAGGTAGCGGAGCTCCGCGCGCTGCACCGCGTCGGCGGCGCGCTGGCGCCTGGTTTCCCGCGCCGCGTCGCGGTCTTCCGGCGCCATGAATTCCCAGTGATGGCGTCCCTGCATCTCGGCGGGCGTGTAGCCCAGCATCTCGGCCATGCGCGGATTGACGTAGATGGTGCGCCGCTCGGTATCGAGCATCCAGATACCTTCGTGCGCGGTCTCCACGATCGTCCGGAATCGGCGCTCGCTCTCGAGCGCGGCGGCCTCGGCGGCGCGCTGCGCGGTGATGTCGCTCGTCGTGCCGCGATAGCCGGCGAACGCTCCGTCTTCGGCGAAGACCGGAACGCCGCTGACAACGTAGTTGCCGACGCTGCCGTCGGGCCGGCGATAGGTGTATTCGACGCCGCGGAACGGCCGGTGCGCGTCGAGATCGGCGATGTGCGCCTGCCAATCCGGCGCGGCCGGATTGCCGCCCGCGAACTCCCAACGCGTCCTGCCGATGGCGTTGCCGGACGCATCGGGCTGGCTCGCGTCGCGCGAGGGCGAGAAATAGCTGAAGCGGTGCCGGTCGTCGGTCTCCCACATCCAGTCGGAGGCGACCTGGGCGAAATCGCGGAAGCGCTCCTCGCTCGCTTTGAGCATCGCCTCCGCCGCGCGCTGCGCGGTGACGTCGCGAGTCGTGCCGCGATAGCCGAGGAACGCGCCCGCGGTGTCGAACACGGGATTGCCGCTCAGCGCGAGATGGCGGTCGCTGCCGTCGATGCCGCGCACTTTGTATTCCAGATTGCGGAACGGCACGTGAAGGTTCATGTCGCGGATGAGCCCGCGCCAGGTGGGCGATTCCGGATCGACGCCGCCGAACTCCCACCGCCTTTTGCCGAAGGCGAAGCCGGCCGCGACCGGCGCCGGGCCTTCGAGAATCACGATGCGGTGCTCGCGGTCGGTTTCCCAGAGCCAGTCGACGCCGACCTCGGCGAAGTCGCGGAAGCGCTGTTCGCTCGCCTTGAGCGCGGCCTCCGCCTCCTTGCGCGCCGTGATGTCGCTGACCATGCCGAGCGCGCCGGTGAATTTGCCGTTCGCGTCTTTCATCGGCGCAGCGCTTACCTGCGCCCAGAATTCGGTGCCGTCGCGCCGTTTGAATCGCGATTCGCGCTGCTCGCTCATGCCTAGCGCGCGCCGCGCCCAGCGCTCGTCGCGCGTTCCGCGGTCTTCGGGCGGCCGGAAATCCGACACGTCGCGGCCGAGCATCTCGTCAGGCGCGTAGCCGAGCATCTCGGCCATGCGCGTGTTGACGAAGACCGTCCGCCGCTCCCCGTCGACGATCCACACGCCCTCGGTGGCGGTCTCGACGATCGCGCGATAAAGCTCCGCGGCCTTGCGCGCTTCGGCCTCGGCTTCGCGCTGGGCGGTGAGGTCCGTCGCGGTGCCGCGATAGCCGAGAAATTCGCCGTCAGGACCGAACAGGGGCTCGCCGCTGACCGAAATGTAGCGCCGGCGGCCGGACTCGTCGCTGTGGGAATATTCAAAGCCGCGGAACGGCCGCCGGGCCTCGAGATCGGCGATGTGCCCGCGCCATGCCGGATCGCTCGCGTCGGCGCGCGCGATCTCCCACCGCGTCACGCCATAGGGGCGCCGTGCGAGCACGCCGCGGTGGCCGGCGAAGAAGCTCAGCCGGTGCTGCGCGTCCGTTTCCCAGACCCAGTCGGACGCGATCGCGGCGAACTGGCGGAAACGGTCTTCGCTGGATCGCGCCGCCGCCTCGGCCGCGCGCGCGGCTTGCTCGGCCGCGCGCAGCCCGGTGACGTCGGACGTGGCGCCGCGATAGCCGAGGAATTTCCCGCTGGCATCGAAGCGCGGCTGTCCATTCACCTGCAGATGGCGCACCGTGCCGTCGTCATACGTAACGCTGTATTCGAAACGCCGGATCGGGCGATGCGCATCGAGTTCGGCGATGTGCGCCTGCCATTCGGGGCGCGTGGAGTCCGCGCCGATCGAATCCCAGCGCGTCTTGCCAAGGTAAAAAGAGAGCGGGTGCAGCGTCCGCCAGCCCGGCCGCGCCGCGATGAACGTGCAGAGATGGTTCTCGTCGGATTCCCACAAGACGTCCGAAGCGAGCTCGGCGAAGTCGTGGAAGCGGCGCTCGTTGGCCTTTGCCGCCGCCTCGGCCGCGCGCAGCTCGGTCACGTCTTGCGTGGTGCCGCGGTAGCCGGTGAAGTTTCCCGCCGCGTCGAACTGCGGCTCGGCGTTGAGGCGCACGGTGTGCAGCTTGCCGTCGCCGAGCTCGGCCTGATACTCGAAGCCGCGCAGCGGACGGTGCGCCATGAGATCGGCGATGTGCGCGGCCCAGAACGGATCGCGTGGATCGACGTTCATCGCCTCCCAGCGCGTCTTGCCGATGAACTCATCCGGCGAGCGGTCCAGGCGAAAAGACCCTTTGGCGAAAAACCAGGAATAGCGGTGCTGCGCGTCGGTTTCCCACAGCACTTCGCTGCCCAGCGTGGCGAAGCCCTCGAAGCGCCGCTCGGCGATCTCGCGCGCCTCGAGCAGCCGCTGATTCTCGACCGCGAGCGCGCCGAGACGCGCCAGCTGGACGAGGATCGCCTCGTCGCCGGCGTCGAAATCGCCTTCGTATCGGTCGGAAAGCTGGATGAGGCCGAGATTTGCGCCGTCGCGCGCGACGAGCGGA
>CAZUYG010000112.1:0-8209 GCA_964624265.1 uncultured Candidatus Odyssella sp. | reverse complement strand
CTCGACGCCGAGCACGTTGTTGGTCGTCATGCCGTATTTGAGGCAATGCACGCCGCCGGAATTCTCGGCCACGTTACCGCCGATCGTGCACGCGATCTGCGACGAGGGATCGGGCGCGTAATAGAAGCCTTCGTGCTCCACCGCCTGCGTGATCGCGAGATTGGTGACGCCGGGCTGCACCACGGCGCAACGGTTGGCGTAGTCGATCTCGAGGACGCGATTGAATTTCGCGAGGCCGAGCAGCACCCCGTCGGCCAGCGGCAACGCGCCGCCCGACAGCGAGGTGCCGGCGCCGCGCGGCACCACCTTGATGCCCTCGGCCTTGCAGTATTTGAGGATCGCGCTCACCTGCGCCGTGGTTTCCGGCAGCACGACGAGCATTGGAAGCTGGCGGTAGGCGGTGAGGCCGTCGCACTCGAACGGGCGGCGGCCCTCTTCGGAATCGATCACGCCCTCGCCCGGCACGATCGCGCGCAGCGCCGCCGCGATCTCGGCGCGGCGGGCGAGCACGCGCTCGTCCGGTGCGGGCATTTTCATGCCCGCAAGATGCGGGTTCAGCTTTGGAGTGGCAAGACCGGGCGGACGCGCCGCCGGGGCGACGCTAGGCCTGCTTGGCCTTGAAGCGCGGGTTGGTCTTGTTGATCACGTAGACGCGGCCACGGCGGCGAACGACCTTGCTGTTCTTGTGCCGGTTCTTCAGCGTCTTGAGGGAGCTCACGACTTTCATGGCGGTCAATCCGAACAAAAGCGGCCGCCCGTGCGCCAGGGCGGCCCGACGCGGCGGAAATTAGGGGCGCCCTCCCCGGCTTGTCAACGCGACCGGGTGCCCCCCTAGCGCGCGGCGATGTCGCCCGGCGGCAGGCCGTCCACGATGATGGCGTCGAAGGCGGCGGCACCCTTCCGCAGTTCGCGGGCAGCGCGATAGTCCGGCGAATCCCAGAATTCCTGCGCGCGCTTGAAGGTCGGGAACTCCACCAAGACGACGCGGCGTTGCTCGTCCGGCCCCTCGACGGTGACCTTCGGGCCGCCGCGAACCAGGAAGCGGCCGTCGTATTTGGCGATCGCCGCCGGCGTCACCGCCTGGTACTTCTTGAGCTGCTCCGGGTCGGAAATCGTCATATAAACAATGAGATAAGCCGCCATCGAGTCCTCCCCGCGCATTCTGCCGGCCCCGCTGCGGGGCTTTATGTTTCGTTTACCCGTGCCGCCGCATGATTTCCACCGCGACAGCCACCAGCAAGGCACGAATTCGCGGAGACAGCGATCATGCACACGACGTCGAAAGCCCGCTCCATCATCCTCTACGGCAGCTCGATCACGCTGGGCCTCATTCTCTGCAAGGCCTGGTTTTTCGCCCAGTCGCTGATCTGAGCTAGTCGGCGAACCGGGCCTTCACGGCCTCGGGCACCTCGAGCGCGCGGAAGCCCGCGGGCCGCGTCGCGTCGCGCTTGACCCAGACGCGGCGCTCGAAGCCTTCGAGCGCAGGCCGCCCATCGGCGTGGGTCAGCTTGTGCTTCATCAGGAACGTCTTGCCGTCCCAGCTCTCGACCCAGCTTTCGATCGAAAGCGTGTCGCCGAGCTTCGAGGCGTTCGAATATTTGGCGCCGGTCTCGACCAGCGGCATGCCCGGCGAATCGAAATCGCGCGAGAGCTCCGCATAGGAGAGCTGGTTGGCGGTGAACAGCCGCTCCGTCGCCTGGTCGAACAGCGTGTAGAACTGCGGATAGAAGACGATGCCCGCGGCATCGCAATGCACCCACTCGACCTTGAACGTTCCCCGGTAAACGCGCACGCCCCGCTCCTCTCGACGATGCCCCTGGATCAGCCCGTCTGCGCGGGCCGCACGAAAGAATAGTCGCGCTCTACCGCGGCGATCACGATGCGGTAATCCGCGAAAACGTCGCGCTTGCCGGCGGCCATGCCTTTCACGTGATCGGGATCGCGCCGCCACGCCGCGAGCGCTTCCGCATCGCGCCAGTATGAGAGCGAGAGCCACGTGCCCGGCCGCGTGCGGCTTTCGAACCGCTCGACCGAGATGAACCCCTCGATGCGGTGCACGCCGGCGTGCAGCTTCGCCGCCCAATCCGCATAGAGATCTTCGGCGCCCGGACGGAGGCGGAACTCGATGATGGCGACGAGCATCGCGATTTAGAGCTTCACGCCGAACGTCATCCCGTCGCCGACCGGCACCAGCGAAATCGCGAAACGCTCGTCGGCATGAATACGCTTGTTGAACGCACGGATGGCGTGGGCGGCCTTCACGACCTCGTCCTGCGCCGCGGGCGGATAGTGCGCGAATTTCGCCCGGATGTCGGCGTCCGTCACGCGCTGCGGCACGAAGGCCTGGAACATCGTGTTGTCGGCGATCACGGTGCCGCCTTTCCGGAGCAGCGCGTGCGCGTGATCCCAGTAGCGGTGATAGTTCGGCTTGTCGGCGTCGACGAACACGAGATCGAACGTGCCGGCGTGGCCGGTGTCGAGCAGCCATTGCATCGAATCGGCGCCGGGGGCGAGGCGCAGCGTGATGCGGTCGGAAACGCCGGCGGCCTGCCAGTGCTTTTTGGCGACGCTCGTCCACGTCTCGCTCACGTCGAAGCACCAGATATGCCCGCCCGGCGGCAGCGCCAGCGCCATCGAGAGCGAGCTGTAGCCGGTGTAGACGCCGACCTCGCAGATCTTGCGCGCGTTCAGCATGCGCACGAGCACGCCGAGGAACTGGCCCTCCATCGGCGAGACGGCCATGTTGAAGCGCGGATCCTTCATCGTCTCGTCGCGCAGCGCGGCCAGCGCCGGCGGCTCGCGTCCGCTGACCGAGTCGAGATAGGCGTAGAGTTCTTCGTTCATCGCGAGCAGGTTGGCGCTCATCGGGTTCCCCAGGCTGCGGTCAATTTCCGTAGAACAGGCGTGGCAGGACGAGTGCGATGAACGGAATGTAGGTGATCGCGAGCAGCCGGACCACATCGGCGCCGATGAACGGCATGATGCCGCGGAAGACGGTCGTCGTCTTGAGCCCCGGCACGACGCCCGACAGCACGTAAACATTGAGCCCGACCGGCGGCGTGATCAGGCTGATCTCGGTGACCATGACGACGACGATGCCGAACCACACCAGAATCCAATGGGGCGGTATGCCGAGGCCCGGCGCCAGCGATTGCACCAGCGGGAAAAAGATCGGCACCGTCAGCAGGATCATCGACAGGCTCTCGAGGATGCAGCCGAGAACGATGTAGATGCCGAGGATCAGCAGGATCACGAGATAGGGCGAGAGCCCGGCCCCGGTGACGAGGCCCTTCAGGGCCTCGGGAAAGCCGGCGACGTTGATGAAGTTCGAAAAGATCAGCGCGCCGATCAGAACGAAGAACAGCACCGCCGACGTGCGCGCACTGTCGACGAAGACCGCGAGCAGATCGCGGAACGGGACGCGCTTGGCCAGGGCCAGCAGAAGCGAGCCGCCCGCGCCGATCCCGGCCGCCTCGTTGGCGGTGAAGGCGCCCGAGTAGATGCCGCCGATCACCAGCACGAACAGAATGAGCACGCCCCACACCGATTTCAGGGCGCGGAGACGTTCCGGCCAGGGCGCCCGCGCGGCCGCGGGCCCTGCGGCGGGGTCGCGCCACACGCTCCAGCGGATCGCCCCCATGTAGAACAGAATGCCGAGGAAGCCCGGCAGGAAACCGGCGGCGAAAAGCCGGTTGATCGAGGTTTCGGTCATCAATCCGTAGATCACCATGATCGTCGAGGGCGGAATCATGATGCCGAGCGTGCCGCCGGCCGCGATCGACGCGGTCGCGAGCGAATCGCGGTAGCCGAACTGGCGCATCGACGGCAGCGCGACCTTCGACATGGTCGCGGCCGTGGCCAGCGAGGAGCCGCAGATCGCGGCGAAGCCGCCGCTGGCGACGACCGTGGCCATGGCGAGACCGCCGCGGCGGTGGCCGAGAAACGTCTGCGCCGACGCATAGAGCTCCTGGGAGAAGCCGGCGCGCGCGACCAGGTTGCCCATCAGGATGAACAGGGGCAGCACGGCAAGCTCGTAGTTCTGCACCGACGAGATGAACCGCTCGGCCGAACTCGACAGCGCCGGTATCCAGCCGCGGATGTACCAGAGGCCGCAGAAGCCGACCGCGCCCATCGCGAACGCGATCGGCATGCGCAGAAAGATGCACGCGAGCAGGACGCCGAAGCCGATGAGTACGATATCCACGCCCCGGCCCCCGCCCGCGTCAGTCGATGCGGTTCTTGCCGATTTCGAGCGTGCTCGCCGCCGACTGCTGCGGGCCGCGCCCCAGCGCATAGCGCACCGCGTTCGCGAGCAGGCAGAGAACGGCCACGGCGCACATCAGCGCGAAGAAATAGGCGAGCGGGCCCTTCGGAATGCGCAGATACTCGGTGACCTCGCCGTCGCCGGTGAGCCGGCCGGCGACGATCCACACGCGCCAGGCGACGGCGGTCATGAACGCCGCGGCCACGAGATTGAGCGCGATCTGGCGGGCGCCGGTGAGCGGCTTCGGCCAGACCATGTCGATGAGATCGACGCAGACGTGGTCTTCGCGCCAGGTGATGCTGCCGAATACCGCATAGACGCTGATCGCCATGAACACGACCGTCAGCTCGTCGGCGCCCTTGAGCGGCGCGCGCAGTACTTCCCGGCCGAACACGTCGACGCAGGTGACGATCGTCAATGCCAGCAGCATCGCGGCCGCCAGCGTATCCGGAACGGCAACGAGCCAGCGGCCCGGGCCCCTTGTGCGCGGCGCGGCAACGTTCATCGGCGCCCCCCCAAAAAGCGAATGGGCGCCGGAATTCGGCCCGGCGCCCCCGCGAGACTTCGGCGCTACTTCTTGTCGAGCGCCCGCGCGGTTTCGCGCAATTCCTTGACCGCCGCCGCGGGATCGTAGCCCTTGCCCGACGCGCGCTTGATCCAGTCGGCTTCGAGTTGCACGCCGATCTTGCGCAGTTCCTCGACCATCGCCGGCGTGGCGTCCGAAACCTCGTTGCCGGCGGCCTTGGCGGCGTCGTAGCCGGCCTTGTCGGCCAGCGCCCAGCGGCTGCCGGCATAGCCGGAGATTTTTTCGCCGAACACGGCCTGTACCGCGGCCTGGTCCTCTTTCGACATGGCCTCGAACTTCTTCGGGTTCAGGATGAACGCGAAGCTGCCGTCATAAAGGTTGCCCGGCACGCGCAGGATGTATTTCGTCACCTCCGCGAGGCGGAAGCTCTTGTGCGTCTCGGGCGGCATGAACACCGCTTCCGCGACCTTCGACGACAGCGTTTCGTAGACCTTCGGCGCCGGCACCGTAACCGCGACCGCGCCGAACGCCTCGCCCACGCGCGACGCGATGCCGCCCGGCAGACGCACCTTCATGCCCTTCAGGTCCGCCCAGCTCTTGATCGGCCGCTGCGACTGGATCACGCCGGTGCCGTGCGTCATCAGGCCGATGACCATGACGCCTTTGTGCTCGTCGGCCTTGGAAAGATATTTCTGGTACACGCGCCAATAGGCGATCGAGCCGGCCTCGGCGCCGGCGCCGAGCAACGGCAGCTCCATCACCTGTGCGGAGACGAACTTGCCGGGGTTGTAGCCGTGGAAGATCCAGGCGACGTCTTGCACGCCGTCGCGCACCGCGTCGAACTGGCCCGGCGGCGGCGCGAGATCATATTTGATCTCGAACGTGACGCGGCCTTTCGTGGCCTCCTGAATCCACTTGCCGAGCGTGGGCAGCACGTCGGCGTTGATATGATGCGTCGGCGGCGCCCACGACCCGAAGATGAGCTTGGTCTGCGCGGCGGCCGGTAGCGCCGCAAGCGCGCATGCGCCCGCCAGCAGCATCGTGCGTAGGTTCTTCATGTCGTCCTCCCGATTTTGGATCGCGGCTATGCGGCGATCCGGTTGCGCTGTCTCTAACCCGCGTTAGACAAAAGGGTCAAGCGCGGGCCTCAGTCGCGATACGATGGATCGGCTTTGTCGATCATGCGCGTGAGCGCATCGAACACGTCCTGGCCTGCGCCGAAGCGCGGGTTGAACTGCAGCGAATCCGCCGTGCATTTCTTCTGGATGTCTTCCGGGATTTGGATCACCGGTCCCATTGCAGTCGAAGCGAGCTGAATTTCGCAGGCGCGATTGAGCAGCCACAGGATCGCGAAGGCGCGCGGCAGCGAATCGCCCCAGGCGAGCAAGCCATGGTTGCGCAGGATGACCGCCGGCTTGTCGCCGATGCTCTTCAACAACCGCGGCCCCTCGCCGGCATGCACCGTGATGCCCTCGAAATCGTGATAGGCGACCTTGCCGTGGAGCTGCGCCGAATAGAAATTGCTCATCGACAGTCCAGCCTGGCCGCATGCCACCGCCATTCCCGCCGTCGTATGCGTGTGCATCACGCAATGCGCGCCCTCGATTCCAGCGTGGATCGCGGCATGAACCGTGAACCCGGCGGGGTTCACCGGCCAGCGCGTCGGCAGCACCGGCCGGCCCTCGAGATCGATCTTGATGAGATTCGACGCGGTCACTTCCGAGTAGTGGAGGCCGAACGGATTGATGAGGAAATGCCGCTCCGGCCCCGGCACGCGCAAGGTGATGTGGTTGTAGATCAGCTCGGTCCAGCCGAGCAGCGCGAAGATGCGGTAGGCGGCGGCGAGCTGCACGCGCAGCGCGCGCTCCTCGGCGGAGATCTCGCTGCGCGGCAGCGGCGCCACGTTGGACATCAGAGATGAAACTCCGCGTTGATCTGCCCGGTGCCCGAACTTGCGAAGTAGTCGGTGATGATCTCGCATTCGCCGGCATATTGATCCCAGCCAAGCAGGCCGAACAGCATCACCGTGTCGTGCATGTGGCCCTCGCCGAGGCACTTCTCGTTGTACTCGGGCAGCATGGCGAGGAACTCCTTGTAGCGGCGCTCGCGCCAGAGCTTCACGACGCGGAGATCCACCTCGCGATAGAACTCGCGGCTGATCGTGTGCATCGACTCTTCGGGCGAGCCGTTGTCCTGGAAGCGGTGCGAAAGAGAGCCGCTCGCGAGCACCGCCACGGTGTCGCCGCTCGCCTCGATCGCTTCGCGGACGGCGAGGCCGAATTTCCGGCTGTCCGCGAAGCTGTGCCAGTTGCACCACGCCGCGATCGACACGACCTTAAACGCGCGGTCCGAATTCATGTAGCGCATCGGCACCAGCGTCGCGTATTCGAGCGTGAGGCTGTCGATCTTGTGCGAGCGCGTGACGATGCCGTGGCGGTTCGCGGCCTCGGCGATCGCGTCGCCGAGCGCCGGATTGCCGTCGTATTCGTAGGGCATGTCCTTGATGAAGTGCGGAAGCTCGTGGCTCGTGTAGACGCCCTTGAAATGACGATTGCTGTTGACGTGGTAGCCGGCGTTCACCAGCCAATGCACGTCGAAGATCACGAACGTATCGACGCCGCGCTCGCGCGCGCGCCGCGATATCTCCTTGTGGCCGTCGATGGCGGGCTGCCGGCAGCCATGATGCTTGCCCGGCATCTCGGAGAGATACATCGACGGAACGTGCGTGACCTTGGCGGCGAGTGCGACGCGACCCATGACGTGCTTGCCCCCGCGCCGGCTCAGTGCGTCTTCGGCGCGCCGCCGAGCACCGGTATCTTGTGCCGGTCGAGCGCCACGCAGACGTTCTTGGTCTCCATGTAGAAGTCGAACGAGTAATCGCCGCCGTCGCGGCCGATGCCGCTCGATTTCATGCCGCCGAACGGCGTCGGCAGATGGCGCACGTTCTCCGAATTCACCCAGATCATGCCGGCATCGAGCCCGAGCGCCAGCCGGTGCGCGCGGCCGACGTCGCGCGTCCACACGTAGCCGGTGAGGCCGTAGCGGATGTCGTTGGCGATCGCGAGCGCCTCGGCCTCGTCGGCGAACGGGATCGCGGTCAGCACCGGGCCGAAGATTTCCTCCTGCGCGATGCGCATCGCCTGACGCGCGCCGCCGAACAGCGTCGGCGCCACATAGCGGCCCTTCTCGGCGCCCGGCGCGCGGCCGCCGCCGGCGAGGATTGCGGCGCCGTCTTTCTTCGCCACGTCCATGTAGCCCATCACCTTCTCGTAGTGGCGAGGGTGAATCAGCGGCCCCACTTCGGTTCCGGGATCGAGCGGATGGCCCACCTTCAGGCGCTTCACGCGCTCGACGACCCTGGCCACGAACGCGTCGTAGATGCCGCTCTGCACGAGGAGGCGGCTCGAAGACGTGCAGCG
>CAZUYG010000111.1:0-8228 GCA_964624265.1 uncultured Candidatus Odyssella sp. | reverse complement strand
GCGAACGAGGCGCGCATTTCGCCGAGATCGCCGGTGGCGCTCCAGCTTTCGGCATGCACTTCGGCCGACGGCACGACGCCGCCGAAATTCATCAAGGTGCCCGGCCGCACCCAATAGGCCCAGACCATGCGGTCGCGGCCGGCATAGCCGTAAAACCGGGCCTTGAAGTTCTGGCGCGCGATGCGCTCCGCCGGCACCAGGGCGCGCCACACGAGCTTGCCGGAGAATTTCCGCTCGTCGGTGATGCCGAGCGCGGGCCGCACGGCGGAATGGATGCCGTCAGCGCCGATCAGCACATCGCCGCGCACCTCTTCGCCCGAGGCGAGACGCGCCGTGACGCCGCGCGCATCCTGTGTCACCGACACCACCCGCGCGCCGAGGCGCAGGATGCCGGGCGGCAGCGCGGCGCCGAGCACGTCGAGCAGATCGGCGCGATGGAGCTGATAGAAGGTGGCGCCATAGCGCGCCGCGGCCTCCGGCCCGAGCGGGAAATCGGCGATCATGTCGCCGGTTTCGAACGACGAAACGCGGAACGACACCGGCCGCACGCCGGCCGCATCGGCAGCGGCGAGCAGGCCCAGCTCGCGCAGCACCTTGGTGCCGTTGCTCGACACCTGCACGCCGGCGCCGACTTCCTTGAGCGCGCCCGCCTGCTCGAGCAGCGTGACCGCGATCCCGGACCTGCGGCAGGCGAGAGCCGCGGCGAGGCCGCCGATCCCGGCTCCGACGATGATCGCGTGCACGAGACGCGAACCGGGCCGAGCCCTATTCCGCCGCCTTCTTCATGCCGAGCCGCGCGCGCACGGCCGGCATGACCTCGCGCGCGAAGCGCGTCATCGAGCGCTCGACGATCGCGGGCGCGAGAGCCCCGAAATTGTTCAGGACGGCCACGTGCCGGATTCCCATTTCGTGGAGTTGGCACATTTTTTCCGTCACCGTCTCGACCGAGCCGAACAGGCAGATGCCATTGGCGAGGATGTCTTCGTAGGTGTGGCTTTTCGCGTAGAGGCGCGTCGCGACGTAAAGGTCGTAGGCCGCCTTGCACTCGGACGCGCAGGCCGCGTCGCTGTCCGCCACATGCGTATGAAGAACGAACGCGTGATCGTCGTCATCGGCCTTCAGGCCGGCCTCGGCGCGCCCCTTGCGGAATTCGGCGAACATCGTGCCGATATCGGCGAAGTCCTTGCACGACGCGTAGGGCACGGTGAAGAGCTGGTTGCCCTGCTTGCCGACGTGATACGCGGCCTCGCGCGCCAGAACCGCGACGTAGATCGGCGGCACCTTGCCCTCGTGCGGCAGCACGTTGAGGACGACCTTCTCGCTTTTCGAGAATGTGCCGCGATAGGTGAGCGTCTCGCCCGCCATCAGGCGCTTCACGATGTCGAGATTCTCGTTGAACAGATCGCGCTTCTGCTTGGGGTCGGCGTCGTAGCCGATGAATTCGTGCGCGAGATAGCCGGAGCCCACGCCGAAGACGAGGCGCCCGCCCGACATCATGTCGAGCATCGAATAGGTCTCGGCGATGCGGCGCGGATCGTGGAACGTGAGGATCGAGATCGCGGTGCCGAGCCGGATCGTCTTCGTGCGCTGCGAAACGGCGGCCAGCATCACCGCCGGATCGGGCACCACGCCGTATTCGTGGAAGTGGTGCTCGGCACAGAAGAAGGTGTCGTAGCCCAGCGCCTCGGCCAGCTCGGCATGGCGCATCACCTGCCGGTAGAGGTCCGGCACCGTGCGCGGCAGGCGCGGATGGTGGTCGTTGACCGAGAAGATCGAGTAGCGCATGGACCGTTTCCTCCGCCGCTTCGGCCGCCATCGCCGCAGTCGGGGGCGACGGGCCAATTTAATTATGCTATTCGTAATGCATTACGCATCCCGTAAATCAGAGTCAACTCCTTGGGCGGCATGAGCGATCGGCAAGGCGTTCAATCGATCGAAGTGGGCTTGCGGCTGGTGAAGCTGCTGGCCGAGCGCGCGCAGCCGTTGGCCCTCAAAGATCTCGCCGCGGGCGCCGGAATGCCGGCGGCCAAGGCGCACCGCTATCTCGTGAGCCTGATCCGCGCCGGCATGGCCGAGCAAGATCGCGAGAGCGGGCGCTACCGGCTGGGCCCGCTGGCGCTCGACATCGGCCTTTCGGCGCTGCGCCAGGTGGACGTTTTGAAATTCGGCGGCGAAGCGCTGGCGGACCTGCGCGCGGCGATCGACGAGACCGTGCTGCTCGCGATCTGGGGCAACAAGGGGCCGGTGGTGGCGCGCTGGGAGGAATCGACGCGGCCGGTGGCCACGAACGTCCGCGCCGGCTGGGTGATGCCGATGCTGAACTCGGCGACCGGGCGATGCTTCGCCGCCTATTTGCCCGACGCCGTGACGGCGCCTCTGCTCGAAGCCGAGTTCGCACTGAATCCCGAAGAGCGCACGCGCTATCCGGCCCGCCTCGACGAGATTCGCGCCCACGGCCTCTCGCGCGTCGAAGGCGACCTCTTGCGCGGTGTCGCCTCGGTGGCAGCGCCGGTATTCGGGCAGGGCGGCGGCATCGTGGCCGTGATTGCGGCGCTGGGCCCGCAGGGCGCCTTCGACGTGGCGTGGGACGGCGGCAACGCGCGCGCGGTGAAGGATGCGGCGGCGCGGCTATCGGCGCGTCTGGGCTTTGCGCGGCGCGGCTGAGGAGACGGGCCGCTAACGGACGGCCTTCGCCATCGCGACGGCGAGCTCGAGGCGAGCGCGCGTCGCGTGCGCGAGGAACCGGCCCTCCTCGCCCACCCGCGCGAGGCAGCGCAGCGCCGGAGCCGCGTGCCCGAATTGCGCATAGGCGTGGCAGAACTCGACGACGTAGGAGCGCAGCCGCTCGGCGTGCGCAGCTTCGCTCTCGCGCGGATCGCGCGCCTCGGCCATCCGCTTGGCGATCGCATCGACCTCGGCCTCGTCGCCGAGCACGGCCGCCAGCGTGCCGAGCGGGAACTGCGCCTCACGCCGCCGCTCCTCGGGCTGCAGCGACGCCGCCGCGGCTTTGGCCTCGGCGAGGATCGCCTTGGCCTCGTCGCGCTCGCCGGCGCGCAGCAGCGCCTCCACTTGGTGGCGCGTCTCGCCCCTGTGCCAATCGCCGGGGTGGCCGATGACGCGGGCACGCCGCTGGCGCAGCGCCGCGATCTCGGCCGCGCGCGCCTGCGCGTCGCCCGCCGCGATCTCGAACGCCAGAATCGTGTAGTCGCCGACGTCGCCCGACCGGCGCGCCTCGGCCACGGCCGCGCGCGCCTCGGCGATGGCGCCCGCCTTCAGCATCGCCCGCGCCAGTTCCATGCGGACCTGGAGCTTGCGCCGCGCGGCGCCCTCCAGCGCCTGCGCCTCGGCCTGCGCGCGCGCCGCCGCCGCCGCACGCTCGGCCGCGTTGCCGACCGCGCCATAGGCCGTCATCAGGCCCTGGTGGTAGTCGATGCGCATCAGCGGATCCATGGCCGCGACGCGCGAATCGAACGCCGCACGATGGCGCGCGATCAGCGCCGCGGCTTCGGCCGCCATGCCGGCCTCGGCCAGGGCCGCGACCGGCTCCGTCATCGCAAACGAGGGCATCGCGCCCTGCGAGAGGTGCCGCTCGCGATCCGCATCGGCCTGGGCGACGAGGCGCCGCATCATCGCGCGGCCGTCCCCGCCCGGATGGAAGCGGATCAGGAACACGGCCAGCGGCAGCGAATCGCCGGCGCGCGCCTCGCCTTCGCGCACGAGGGCCACCATGCGCGCGACGCCGGCGGTATCGCCGAGCTTCGCCTGCACGGCCGCGAACGCGGCGAGCTGGCCGGTCGTGACGATGAGGCGGTTGGCCCGATCGGCCCAGGCCCGCTCGACGGCGGCGGCGGCACCGGCGGCGACGCAGGCGAGGGCCGGCTCCGGCAGGCAGTCGGAGCCCTGCGCGAGGGCAGTGTCCGGCGGCGCCGCGAGGGCGGCGAGAGCGAGGAAAAACGCGGCGCGGGCTGCCTGGCGGGAGCGCATGCCTTCCTCCTTCGAGAGCGCCGGCCCGTGTCCGGCGCGAAGGAGACTACCGCCTCCGCCGCCTCCTGGCGAACGCCGGCCCCGGCGCCGCGCCTATCGCTTCTTCTTCCGCTTGCCGTACGGAATGCCGTCGATCAGCGCGTGGACGAACTGCGGCAGGCAGAAGGCGCCGGCGAAGAGCTCGGGCGTGAAATAGCGCGTCTTGAGCTTCATCGCCTTGGCGAGGCGCGCGATCTTGGCGACCGGCGTTTTCCGCAGCTTCGCATTGTCGGTGGCCCAGCCGAGCGCCATGAAGCCGCCATTGTAGGTGGGCACGACCGCGAGGTAGCAGCCGCCTTCCTTGAACAGCGCGCGGAACGAGCGCACCGACGACTGCAATTCCTCGCCCTGGAGCCAGGGCACGCCGTTCTGCGTGACCAGCACGCCGCCGGGCGCCAGGCAGCGCTTGCAGTCGGCATAGAACGCGCGCGTGAACAGCACGGCGCCGGGGCCGACCGGATCGGTCGAATCGATGATGATGACGTCGTAGCGCTCCGGCGTTTCCTTCACGAATTTCGCGCCGTCGGCGATGACGATGTTGGCGCGCCTGTCGTCGAACGCGCCGGCGTGGTGATTCGGCAAATGCTTGCGCGAGAGCTCGATCACGCCCGGGTCGATCTCGACCATCGTGCAGACGAGGCCCTTGTGCTTCAGCACCTCGCGGATGCAGCCGCCGTCGCCGCCGCCCACGATCAGCACCTTGCGCACGCTGCCTTTGGCGGCCTTCACCGCCAGGATCGGCACGTGGGCGAGCATCTCGTGATAGACGAACTCGTCACCCTCGGTCGTCTGGACGATGCCGTCCAGCGCCATGACGCGGCCGAAGGTCGGGTTGCGGAAAATCACGAGGTCCTGCAACGCGGTCTTGTCGCGGTGCAGCACCTTGTCGACCCGGAGCGTCTGGCGGATCGCGGGGTGGAGCGTTTCCTGGAACCACTCCACGGCGGTCCTCCTTGCTCGGTTGATGCGGTGGAACAGCGATTAGCAAAAAGAGCGGCGGGCAGAAAGGGTGTTGACCCCCTCTGCCCGCCGTCGATTTGTTACAGCCGTGCTAAGGCTTAGACGACGAGTCCGCGCTTGCTCTCGGCCACCTGGATCGCGCTCGGCGCGAACGCGGCCTTCAGCGCGGGGATCGCCTTGTAGGGATCGGCCTTGCCGCACATGAAGAGGTCGATCGCGGCATAGCCGCGCTCGGGCCAGGTGTGGATCGAGATATGCGACTCGGCGAGGACCACGACGCCCGACACGCCCATGCCTTCCCCGAACGGGTGCATGTAGCTGTGCAGGACGGTCGCCCCCGCCTTGCGCGCGCCCTCGAGAAGAGCGTTCTCGATGCCCGCGACATCGGCCAGGTTCGTGGCGCCCCACAGCTCGACGAGCAGGTGGGTGCCGGCGTACTCGACGCCGTCCTTGCGGATGAAGTGGTCTTCGGTGGTCGTCTCAACCGGCCGCGTCTGGGCCGGGGCGAGGTAGGTCACGTTGGTGTTCGTCTCGCGAGTGGGCGTGAGCCTCTCTTTCGAGAACCCCCCCAACCGGGCAGCTTTGCGCATTCCTTTGGTCCACCCAATCAGAAGCAGTTCGCGAAGTTCCGATGATCTGTCGGAGCGTGACGGCGATAGATCTCGTTCTCGCCTCGACGCGAGGGCACTATCTGGAGCAAACGTGAAAAAATGCAAGCCGTTTTTGACCCGGCGCGGAAATTTTTTGCCGCGCGTGTGACGGCGATCACACCGCGGCGCGTTGCGGTTGAGCGGTGCGAGGTGTGAATAACCCTTGTGGAATCGATGTCGGATGCATGTCGTGCCGCGCGGCGCTGCGCGCGCGGCTAGACCGGATGGCAGAGCGCCCGCGCGCGATCGTGAAGACGATGGGGACGAATTAACGAGTCGCGCGCCGGAGATTCGCGGCGCGCCCCGACTCGACGGAGCGCCGAGTTCTCGTAGGGGCGGGGGGCCGGCCCGCCCGGGGCGGCGCCCCACGGGCCCCCACGGGGGGCGGGGGGGCGCCGGGGGGGGGTGGGACCCCCGCCCCTACGCGGTGTGGATGCGCGGGTTCGCGTGCTGAAAAGCCTTTAGAAATCGGCCTCGGCAAGGGCCATCACGGTGTCGGCGCCGTCGGCGACGGTGGCGAGCAGGCCGGTCGAGCGCACGAGAACGTGGTCGGCGAAGAAGCGCGCGGTCTTCACCTTGGCGGCGGCAAAGCGCGGATCGAACGCCCCGTTTGCCGCCTTGGCCGCCAGCGCCTCGCGGCCCATGAGCCAGCCGGCGGTGACGTTGCCGAACAGCGCGAGATACGGCACGGCGCTCGCCGCCGAGCGCGCGACATCGCGCTTGCCCGCCTCGACGATCCAGTCGGTGGCTTTGCCCAGGCAGTCGAGCCCTTCGCCGAGTTTCCGGCCGATGGCCGACAGGTCGCCGTCGCCGGCTTTGGCGAGTTCGGCCGCGGCGAGGCGCATCTCGGCGATGAACGCCTTGGCCGCCGCGCCGCCGTCGCGCTGCACCTTGCGGCCCATCAGGTCGTTGGCCTGGATGCCGTTGGTGCCCTCGTAGATCGGGTGGATGCGGGCGTCGCGCATGTGCTGGGCGGCGCCGGTTTCCTCGATGAAGCCCATGCCGCCATGCACCTGCACGCCGGTGTGCGCCACCTCGCAGCCGGTGTCGGTGCACCACGCCTTCATCACCGGCGTGAGCAGATCGACGGTGGCCTGGGCATGCTTGCGCGCCGCCGCGTCGGGATTGCGCTTCGCGTGGTCGAGGCGCGAGGCCAGGTAGTAGGCCATCGCGCGCATCGCCTCGGTCGAGGCCTTCATCGAGAGCAGCATCCGGCGCACGTCGGGATGGCGGATGATCGCCACATTGTTCTCGCCGGTGGCGATGTCGCGGCCCTGGACGCGTTCCTTGGCGTAGGCACGGGCCTGCTGCCAGGCGCGCTCGGCGGTGGAGAGCCCCAGCATGCCGACGTTGAAGCGCGCATTGTTCATCATGGTGAACATGCAGGCCATGCCGTCGTTCTCGCGGCCGATCAGCGTGCCGAGCGCGCCCTCGTTCTCGCCGAACGCCATCACGCAGGTGGGGCTGGCATGGATGCCGAGCTTGTGCTCGAGCGAGACCGGGCGGAGATCGTTGCGCTGGCCGAGCGCGCCGTCGGCGTTGACCAGCACCTTCGGCACCAGGAACAGCGAGATGCCCTTGACGCCCTGCGGCGCCCCCTCGATGCGGGCGAGCACGAGGTGGACGACGTTGTCGGTATAGTCCTGGTCGCCGTAGGTGATGAAGATTTTCTGGCCGAAGATGCGGAACTTGTCACCTTCCCGCACCGCGCGGCTGCGCAACGCGCCCACGTCGGAGCCGGCGTGGGGCTCGGTAAGGTTCATCGTCCCGGTCCACTCGCCGGTCACGAGCTTCGGCAGATAGAGGCGCTTCTGCTCCTCGGTGCCGTGTGCCGAAATCGCCTCGATCGCGCCGACGGTCAGCATCGGGCAGAGCGCCCAGGCCGTGTTGGCCGCGTCCCACATCTCCACCACGGCGGCGTTCAGCGCCCAGGGCAGGCCCTGACCGCCATGATCCGCCGGTACGGCGACGCTGTTCCAGCCGCCCTCGACGAATTGCCTGTATGCGTCCTTGAAGCCGGCGGGCGTGCGCACGACGCCGTTCTCGAGCCGCGAGCCTTCCTGGTCGCCGATCCGGTTGAGCGGCCCCACGATCTCGGCCGCGAACTTGCCCGCCTCGGCCAGGATGTGATCGACGATGTCGGGCGTCGCCTCCTCGTAGCCCGGCAGCTTCGCCACCTCGTCGAAGCCGGCGGCGGTGCGGAGCGCGAAGCGGATCTCGTCGAGCGGCGCGGCGTAGTCTGTCATGGTCAGCTCTCGCTGGGGCTGGGCGTGCTGCGCAACTTTCGCGCACGCGCGCTAACAAAGGCCCCGCCTCACCCCGAGTCAATATTCGGCAACCGCGCCCTCTGGCCGCGCCTCGGCCACAAATCCGTCGCGCGGCGCGGCGCCCGCCTGGCGCAGCCAATCCCGGTATCCGGCGCGCTCCTTCATGCCTTCGAACAGGCGCGCAACGCGCCGACCGTGCTTCATGGCGTCAATGCGCGTGATAGCCTTCGCCGACCTTCCCGCGGAACACGCGGTAGGCGTAGATCGTGTAGACCGCGACCATCGGCAGCGCCACGGCCACGCCGATCAGCGTGAACACCTGGCTCGA
>CAZUYG010000110.1:0-8294 GCA_964624265.1 uncultured Candidatus Odyssella sp. | reverse complement strand
ATTGGTGCCCCGGGGGAGACTCGAACTCCCACGTCCCTGAGGACAACAGATTTTGAGTCTGCCGCGTCTACCGGTTCCGCCACCGGGGCTGGGCTGTGCGTGCGCCTCACATGGCAGAGAAGCGGCGGCGGTTCAAGCCTCGGCCGGCGCCGCCCGAGCCGCGCGCCTCAGCGCTTGAGGCTGACGATGTAAGCGATGACGTGCTCCACCTCGTCGCGCGAGAGCGCGATTTGCGGCATGCGCGGATAGGGCATCTGAATGATGGTGCGCAGCGCGCCGGCGGTGGCGTTCGGGCGCGCGGCGATCGAGGCGAAAGGCGGGGCCGTGTCGGGCGCCGGCGCGCGCTGATCCGCCGCGACGAGGTGGCAGGACGCACACCACTGCCGCGCAATCCGTTCTCCGATGGCGGCGCTGGGCTGCTGCTGCGCGAAGGCGGGAATTGCCGTTGCCGCGAGCGCCGCGGCGGCGAAGATCGGTGCGAGCAGGGCGTGGCGCATGACAAACCTCCGGAGGAGCGCGCTCGCCATAACGAGCGGCCTGGTGCCAAGATCCCGCCGCATCTTTGCGCCCGGCCGCACGCTCCGCAAGCCGCGCCCCCGTTTGCGCCCCGGCGCCGCGGCTGCTAAGCGTCGGCCGACAGGGGCCCATCCCCGCCGCGCGCCCGCATGATTCGCAAAATGTACGACAGGACGATCGCGCTCGCTTCGAAGCCGCACGCGATGTGGGCGATGGGCGCCGTCTCGTTCACCGAGAGCTCGTTCTTTCCGATCCCGCCCGATGCCCTGCTGATCCCGATGGTGCTGGCGCGGCCGGACCGCGGCTGGACGATCGCGTCGGTCTGCACCGCCGCCTCGGTTCTGGGCGGCATGCTCGGCTATGCGATCGGCTATTTCCTCTACGAAACGCTCGGCCAGTGGCTGATCAATCTCTACGGCATGCAGCAGGCCGGACAGGAGTTCCGCGCCGCCTTCGCCGCCTACGGCCTGTGGGTGATTCTCATCAAAGGCCTCACACCGATCCCCTACAAGCTCGTCACGATCGTCAGCGGCGCCGCGGCGTTCGATATCTGGGTTTTCATCGGCGCGTCGATCGTGACCCGTGGCGTGCGCTTCTTCGCCGAGGTCGCCCTTCTCAAGATCTTCGGCGAGCCGATTCGCAAATTCGTCGAGAAGTATTTGACATGGGTCGCGTTCGGTTTCCTGATCTTCGTCGTCGGCGGCTTCATCGTGGCGGCGAAGTTCCTTTAGGCCGCGGCGGATGCCATCGCACCGCCGCAATGAAGGCGGTATAACGAACGCATGACCGCCCTCGCCGTCCGCGACGCCTCGCTCTGGCGCCATGCGCCGCTTCTGCTGCTGCTGGGCAGCGGCGGGCTGCTGCTGGGCGCGCTGTTCTTCCAGTACGTCATGGGCCTGCCGCCCTGCCCGCTCTGCCATTATCAGCGCTGGCCGCACATCGCCGTCGTGGTGCTGGCCGCGGGCGCGCTGGCGATCGGCCCGGGCACGCTTCGGCCTTGGCTGCTGGGCCTCATCGGCGTGGCGTTGCTCGCGACGATGGCGACCGGAATCTTCCATGCCGGCGTCGAGCAGAAATGGTGGGCCGGGCTTGCCGTTTGCGAAGGCGGCGGCGACCCCACGGCGGTGGGCGTCGACGATCTCCAGAAGGCGCTGAACCAGAAGCCGGCGCCGCGCTGCGACCAGATCGCGTGGTCGCTGCTCGGGCTGTCGATGGCCGCCTGGAACGCGATCATCTCGCTGGGCTTGGCGGCGTTCGCCTTCCGCGCGGCGCTCGCCGGAGCGCGCGCGCGATGACGGGGCCGGCCGGAAACGCAAGCAGCGGCCCGCCGCGCCGCGAGGAGCCGGCGCTCGATGCGCTGATGCCGGGCGATCCCGGCCGCGAGGAGACGGTCGCGCGCATGATCCGCGTCGATCAGGCGGGCGAATACGGTGCCGCCCGCATTTACGCCGGGCAGCTCGCCGTGCTCGGGCGCACCAAGGCGGCGCCCGCGCTGCGCCACATGGCGGAGCAAGAGCGGCGCCATCTCGACGAATTCAACCGCCTGATGGTCGAGCGCCGCGTGCGGCCCACGCTCTTGCAGCCGCTCTGGCACGTGGCCGGCTTCGCGCTCGGCGCGGCCACCGCGCTGCTCGGCGAGAAGGCGGCGATGGCCTGCACGGTCGCCGTCGAAGAGACGATCGACGAGCATTACCGCCGTCAGGCCGAGCGCCTCGGCGAGGCCGAGCCGAAGCTCAAGGACGCGATCGAGGAATTCCGCGAAGACGAACTCGAGCACCGCGACACCGCGCTCGCGCACGGCGCCGAGCAGGCGCCCGGCTATCAGCCGCTCACCGCTGCGATCAAGAGCGCCTCGCGCCTCGCGATCTGGCTGAGCGAGCGGCTCTAGCCGGCGGAGCGGTGGCGGGCTTGAACGCGAGCGGTCCGGAACGCGGGCCCCTGCCCCCGGACCCGCGCGAGACCTTTCGCTGCTTCTGGCACGGTCCGCCACTCACCGCCTACGAGGTTCTCTCGCTCCGGAGCGTTCTCGCGCAAGGCCATCGCGTCGTCCTCTACCGCTACGATCCGACGCTTGCGGTGCCCGAGGGCGTCGAGACCGGCGACGCGAACGAAATCCTGCCGACGGAGACGGTGCTGAGCTATCGCGCGGGCCCGGGCGCCGGCAGCTACGCGCTGCACGCGAACCTGTTCCGCTACGCGCTGCTGGCGCGGCTCGGCGAATGGTATATCGACACCGATGTCGTGATGCTGAAGCGGCGGCCGCCGGCCGTTGAGACCTTCGCGGCGTGGCAGACCGCCGAACTCGCGGCGGTGGGCGTGCTGCGCGCGCCTCCGGGCGCCGCGCTGTTCGAGGAAGCGCTTCACCGGGCCCGCGCCCTTGCGCCGCGCGCCGAGTGGGGCGAGACCGGGCCCAGGCTGTTCACCGAGCTGCTGCGCGCGCACGGATTGACGGACCGTGTCTGGCCGCAGCACAGCGCCTATCCGCTCCACTGGTCCGAGTTCCTGAAATTCTTCCTGCCCGATCAGCGCGAGGCGATCGACGCGCGGACCGCCGGCTCGCACTTCGTGCACTTCTGGCACGAGATGATCCGCCGCGCCGGTATTCCCAAGAATGCGGCGCCGCCGCGCGGCAGCTGGTTCGACGCGCAATTCCGCCAACACGGAATTGCGTTTCCGTCCGCCGACGTGCTGACCGTGGAATTCCTGCGCGGCCTCGCGCGTTCGCCCTGATGCGCGGAGACCGCCTCTACGCCGGCTCGAGCTCGGTATCCCAGTAGAGATAGTCCTGCCAGCTTTCGTGCAGGTAGTTGGGCGGGAACTGGCGCCCGTGCTCCTGCAGGATCTGCGTCGAGGGCTCGTAGGGATAGCGGCGCGGGAACATGCCGCATTCGCGCGGGAGCCGGTTGCTCTTGCGCAGATTGCAGGCGGCGCAGGCGGTGCAGACGTTCGTCCACATCGTGCGGCCGCCGCGCGAGCGCGGGATCATGTGGTCGAAGGTGAGATGATCGGCCGCGCGCTGCGCGCCGCAATACTGGCAGGTGAAGCGGTCGCGCAGGAACACGTTGAACCGCGTGAACGCCGGACGGCGCGCCTGCGGCACGTATTCCTTGAGCGCGATGACGCTCGGCAGCTTCATCGCGAAGGACGGCGAGTGGACGACGCGCTCGTATTCCGAGAGCACGTTCACGCGCTCCATGAATACGGCCTTGACCGCGTCTTGCCACGACCAGAGCGACAGCGGGAAGTAGCTGAGGGGGCGGAAATCCGCGTTCAAGACCAGAGCGGGGTTGTTTTCAGGCGCCACGGCTCGGTCTCCCCACCCCTCAGGAGCGCGGCCTCAACCGGACGCGGCGGCTGGCCGCGTCGGACCTGTGTCTCGGTTGAGGCTCGGTGTTCGGGTTCATCATAGCGGGGCGAAATATAGGGCGATCACATTACAAAATCGAGATCGTTGCAAGCGCTAGCGCCGGACGCGGCGGCAGCCCCTATCGGCGGTCATGGCGGCCTCGCCAAGACGTGACTTCGCGCCGCCGCCGGGATTTGCAATGACCGGGGGAGCGGAAACCGATTCGACATGGGAGGAACATTCGATGAGCGAGAAACTCGGAGCAGGCTCGGCGGTGCCGGCGATCACGCTGGACAAGGTGGGCGGCGGCACGGTGACGATCGGCGGCGCACGGCCGGGCTGGCAGCTCGTCGTGGTCTATCGCGGCAAGCACTGCCCGATCTGCAAACGCTATCTGGCCGGACTCAAGGACCTCGTCGACGGCTACAAGGCCGCCGGCACTGAGGTCGTCGCGGTCTCGGCCGATCCGCAGGAAAAAGCCGACGCGTTCGCCGGCGAGATTCAGCCGAATTTCCCGGTCGCCTACGGCCTGTCGATCGCGGACATGCGCCGGCTCGGCCTCTACGTCTCGAACCCGCGCTCGCCGCAGGAAACGGATCGCGCGTTCGCGGAGCCGGGGCTCTTCGTGGTCAATCCGAGCGGCCAGGCGCAGGTCGTCGACATTTCGAACGCGCCGTTCGCCCGCCCCGACCTCGGCGCGATCCTGAACGGACTGAAATTCATCCAGGAAAAGGGCTATCCTGTGCGCGGCACGGCCTAGGGAAGGAAACGCCATGCACACGGTGATGTGGACGTTCAAGGTGCCGGCAGGCACAACGAAGGCGAAGCTGGTCGAGACGATCAAGGCGACGGCGCATACCTATCAGGGCATTCCGGGCCTGATCCGGAAATACTACGGCATCGCGCCGGACGGGCAGACGCTCGTCGGCATCTATCTCTGGGAAAGCGCCGCCGCGGCGAACGCGTTCTACACGCCGGAATGGATCGCGCTGGTGACGAAGCGGTGGAACGCGCCGCCGATGCGCCAGGAATGGGAAACGCCCATGGTGGTCGAAAGCGCCGCGCGGCATCTCGTGGCTGCGGAATAGCCGGGCGCGGCCCGGCCGCCTGCGGTGAACTACTACAGCAAGGGTGCCTTCCGCTTCGCGGTGCTCGTGCTGATTCTCACCGCGGGCGCGGGCCTGTTCACGCTGCTGATCACCGATATCGACGTCTTCGAGGCGAAGACCGGACTCTTCAGCGCGATCGGCACCTGGATCATCAACGCGCTGGTCGCCATCGTCGGCCTGCTCGCGGCGTTCTATGCGATCAGCGTTTTCTTTCCGAAACGCTGGGGACCCAAGGCCGGAATCGTCGGCGCCATCGCTTGCGCACTCGTGGCCGCGTTCTGCCTGCGCGTCTTGCTGCTCGGCGGCGCGTAACGCCTTACGCCGCCAGCACGCGCTTCAGGAACGCGGCGCCGTGGCGGAGCCCGTCTTCGTCGATGCCGTGGCCGAGGCCGGGGCGATACACGGCGTTCACTCTGTAGCCCTCGCCCTTGAGCGTCTGCTCGGCGGCGCGCGTCGCTTGCACCGGCAGGATCTCGTCGTCCTCGCCGTGCACGAGCAGGATCTCGGGCCGCGTTTTCGCCTCGCGGCCGAGGCCGCGGCCGGCCACGAGGTGGCCGGAATAGCCGAGGATTCCCGCCGGCCCCTGCGCGCGGCGCAGTCCGACATAGAGCGCGGCCATCGTGCCCTGCGAGAAGCCGACGAGCGCGAGCTTGTCGCCGCCAAGGCCGCGCTCCGCGAGCGCCGCGTCGACAAACCCGTCGATCATCGGCGCCACGGCGGCGAGGCGCGCGGTCATCACCGGCTCGGCCATGTCGCCCTGCGGCGAGCGGTCGCCGAGCGAGAACCATTGCCGCCCGAAGCCGGCATCGCATTCGAACGGCCCGTCGGGCGAGAGGAATTCGGCGTCGGGCAGCACGGGCGCCAGCGCCGGAGCGAGACCGATGAGATCGTTGCCGTCGGCGCCCCAGCCGTGCAGCAGCACGACCAGCTGCTTCGGCCGCCCGCCGCGCGCGGGGCCGAAGCGCGGGCCGTCCAACGCCGTCGCGAAACTCATATCCCGCCGCCTTTCGAAGGTTTCTTCGTCGCCTTGTCCGCGCGCATCGCGTCCTGCGTCTTGTGGAAATAGTGCCACAGAAGGTGCGCGGCCGCGCTGCGCCGCGGGCGCCACGACTCGGCGAGCTTCAGCATGCGCTTGCGGTCGGGGCGCTGCTTCAGGCCCTTGAGGCGCTGCATGCCGACGATGAGGCCGAGATCGTCGGCCGGAAGGATGTCGCGCCGGCCGAGCGCGAACATCAGATAGATCTCGGCGGTCCAGCGCCCGATGCCCTTGATCTTCACGAGCTGCTGGATTGCCGCCTCGTCGTCGAGCCGGTCGAGCGCATCGAGCGGCACTTCGCCCGACGCCACGAGCTCGGCGAGGCTGCGCGCATAGAGCAGCTTCTGGCGCGAAAATCCGCAGGCGCGGATCACGTCGTCGCCGGTCGCGCAATAGGCCTCGGCGGTGAGCGGCACGACGGCCGCCTCGATCCGCTTCCAGATCGCGCCGGCGGCGTGGATCGAGATCTGCTGGAACACGATCGCACGCAGCAGCGTATCGAAACCCGGCGGGCGCCGGCGCAATTCGGGATAGCCGAAGCGCTCGAGCGCCTGGGCCACCTGCGCGTCCGCGCGCGCGAGCGCACGCAGATCGTGCTGCATCGTGCGCAGCGTGAGGACGGTCATCGCGCGGCCGCCGGCGCCCCGCCGAGCGTGCGCGCGGCGCGGATGACGATGTCCGCCGCCGCTTCCGGCGGCAGGCTCGTGTTGTCGAGCGTGAGCACGTCGGGCGTTCCCGGATCGTAGGTGGCGTTGGCGGCGGCGCGGGCGCGCGACTTCTCGGCGTTCGCGGATTTCATCAGGGTTCGCCGTTCGGGATCGACCACGCGGCGCGCGACCTCGTCGGGACTGCAGACGAGGCGCACCGGCAGGAATGCCGCTTTACGCACCTGCGCCGCCTCTCGCGCGAGCTGATACACCGCGATGTCGTAGGCCTCGCCGTAGGCCTCGTGCGTGAAGACGAAGCTCCAGTCGGGCGGCGACAGCGACGCGATCGTCTCCAGCACGGCGATGCGGATCGCGAACGCGCGATCCCAGACCGCGCGCGGCAGCGGCGTGACGCCGTCCTGGCGAATGACCGCGAAGATCGGATTGTTGATGAGGTGGTTGTCCACGACGCGGGCGCCGGTCTTGGCCGCGATCGCCCTCGCCACGGTGAGCTTGCCCGTTCCGGCCACGCCCATGAGATAGATGAACGTGTTGGCGAGCGGCTCGGCCATCAGGCGATCGCGCCGGCCTTCTTGAGCGCCGCGACCTCGCCTTCCGAGAAGCCCCAATCGGCGAGCCCTTCGGCGGTGTTGGCGCCGGGCGCGGGCGGCGCGCATTGCACGGCGCCCGGCGTGCGATCGAAGCGCGGCGCGGGCGCGGGCTGCACCACGCCGGCGACCTCGACGAACGTGCCGCGCGCCGCGTTGTGCGGGTGCTTCGGCGCCTCGGCGAGCGAAAGCACCGGCGCGAAGCAGGCATCGGTGCCCTCGAGGATGCGGCACCATTCGTCGCGCGTCTTCGCCTTGATCGCCGCGGCGAACCGCGCCCGCGTCTCGGGCCAGCGCTTGGCGTCGTGTTGCTTCGGCAGCGATGCCGGGTCGATGCCGAGCTTGGCGAGGAATTCGGCGTAGAACTTGGTCTCGATCGGCGCGAGCGAGACGAACTTGCCGTCTTTCGTCTCGTAGGTGTCGTAGAACGGCGCGGCGCCGTCGAGGACGTTCGCCGCGCGCTCGTCGCGCCACGTGCCCTGCGCGAAAAGTCCGTAGAACAGCGTCGAGAGCGAGGCCGCGCCGTCGGTCATCGCCGCGTCGATCACCTGGCCCTTGCCGGAGCGCTGCCGCTCGTAGAGCGCCGCGCCGATGCCGAACGCGAGATAGAGCGCGCCGCCGCCGAAATCGCCGATCAGGTTGAGCGGCGGCACGGGCTTGTCCTTGCCGCCGATCGCGTGCAAGGCGCCGATCAGCGCGATGTAGTTGAGGTCGTGCCCCGCCGCCTGCGCGAGGGTTCCGCTCTGCCCCCAGCCGGTCATGCGGCCATAAACGAGGCCCGGATTCTTGGCGAGGCACACGTCGGGGCCGAGGCCCATGCGCTCCATCACGCCGGGGCGGAAGCCTTCGATCAGCACGTCGGCCCGCGCGACGAGGCGCAGCGCGGCGGCGACGCCGTCTTTCTGCTTGAGGTCGATGGCGGCCGAGCGCCGGCCGCGGTTGAGCAGATCGAACTCCGGGCGGCGGTCGATGCCGAGGCCCGCATCCTGCAGGCCGGCGACGCGCAGCACGTCGGCGCCGAGATCGGCCAGC
>CAZUYG010000109.1:0-8309 GCA_964624265.1 uncultured Candidatus Odyssella sp. | reverse complement strand
GCCGGTCGGAGCCGGCCCAGACCAGCGGCTCGCGCCACACGCGCGTGCCCTGCCGCGCCGCCGAGGGCTCGCGCTTCACCAGCACGACATCGAGATCGCCGGCGCGGAAGCGCTCCAGCAGATTGAGGGTCAGATCGCAGCTCACCTCGAGCGCCACGCGCGGGAACGCGCGCGTGAACCCGGCCAGAACGTCCGGCAGGCGGAACGTCGCGAAATCCTCGGGCGTGCCGAGCCGCACGCGCCCCTCGACGGAGGGTCCGGCGATCGCGCCGAGGTAGCCGTCGTGCAGCGACAGGATCTGCCGCGCGCAGTCGAGCAGCGTTTCGCCGTCTGCGGTGAGGCGCACGTGCTTCGGCGACCGTTCGAGCAGGCGGCGCCCCACGGCGGCCTCGAGCCGCTTGATCTGGAGGCTGACGCTCGACTGCGTGCGGTGCACGCGCCGGCCGGCGCCGGTGAAGCTGCGCGTTTCGGCGAGGGCCGCGAAGGTGCGGAGCAGATCGATATCGAGGTTCGGCCGCGCCACGGGCTTCTCCAGTCATTGAGAAAACAAATCATAAATAAACAATGATCAATTTGCAAAATCATATTCGAAACGGCATTGCTGGCGCGCGTTTCGAAAGGAGCATCGCCATGGACGCCCTCGTGCCCAACAGCCTGCTGACCGCGGGCGACAGCTTTCACGGTTCCGGCGCCGCCGCGCGGCCGGCCCCGACGCCCATTTCCGTCGCCTGGGGCGACGGCATCGGGCCCGAGATCATGCGCGCGTCGCTGCGCGTTCTGGTCGCGGCCGGCGCCAGGATCGAGGTCGAGCCGATCGAGATCGGGCAGTCGGCGGCGCGCGCCGGCAGCGCGGGCGGCATCGGCGCGGAGGCGTGGAGCAGCATCCGGCGCACGCGGGTGCTCTACAAGGCGCCGATCGCGACGCCGCAGGGCGGCGGCATGAAGAGCGTGAACGTCACGCTGCGCAAATCGCTCGGCATGTTCGCCAATGTGAGGCCGTGCGTCTCGCTTTCGCCCTTCGTGGCGTCGCGCGCGCCGGGAATGGACGTCGTGATCGTCCGCGAGAACGAGGAGGACCTCTACGCGGGCATCGAGCACCGCCAGACCGGCGACGTCGTGCAGTGCCTGAAGCTGATCAGCCGGCCCGGCTGCGAGCGCATCGTGCGCTACGCGTTCGAGTACGCGCGCGCCTGCGGCCGGCGGAAGGTGTCGTGCTTCACGAAAGACAACATCATGAAGCTCACCGACGGCCTGTTCCACACGGTGTTCGACGAGATCGCGGCCGAGTATCCCGACATCGCGAACGAGCATCTCATCGTCGACATCGGGGCGGCGCGCCTGGCAACGCGGCCGGAGCGGTTCGACGTCATCGTCGCGCCGAATCTCTACGGCGACATTCTGTCCGATATCGCCGCCGAGGTGTCCGGCTCGGTCGGGCTGGCGCCCTCGGCCAATATCGGCCACGCCGCGGCGATGTTCGAGGCGGTCCACGGCTCGGCCCCCGACATCGCCGGGCGCGACATCGCCAACCCCTCCGGCCTGCTTCTCGCGGGCACGCTCATGCTCGCGCATATCGGGCAGGGCGAGGTGGCGGAGACGGTTCACAATGCCTGGCTCAGAACGATCGAAGACGGAATCCACACGGCCGACATCTTCCAGGCTGGCACGTCGGCGCGCTGTGTCGGCACGCGGGATTTCGCGCTGGCGGTGATCGAGCGTATCGGTCAGCGGCCGCGGAACATCGCCCCGGCGCGCGCTGTTTCGGCCTGCAAGGTTCCGCTCAAGGAACCAACCGACAGCGGCGACGCGCTCAAGACGTTGCGCGGCATGGACGTGTTCCTGCACTGGGCGGGCAAGAGCCCCGAAACGCTCGCACGCTCGCTGGCGATGCACGGACCGGCCGGCATGCGGCTCGACATGATCTCCAATCGCGGCGTCAAGGTGTGGCCGGAAGGCCACGCGGAAACGTCGTGCACGGATCACTGGCGGTGCCGCTATCTGTTCGAGCCGAACATCGCCGGCAACGGGGGCGTGGCTTTGCAAGCGGCCGCGCGTCTCGCACGGGCCGGGTTCGACGTGGTGAAGCTCGAAAACCTCTACGACTTCGACGGACGCCCCGGTTACTCGCTCGGACAGGGGCAATAGCGACGATCTTGCTGCAAGGGACGGAGTGCGGTGCGATCGCGAATCCAGCCGTGCGAGGCTGGAAAAGCGATCGCGCCGTCGCTAACGCCGCGGGAACAGGCGGTTCAGGTGCTTCTGGGCCGCGTCGGCGAGCAGGTCGCGCTCGAGACGTTTCGGGTCGTTGAAGAAGGCGATGCTCGCGCCGCGGTCGATGAGGATCGTGCCGAGCAGGTTGAGCCCGCCATCCTTGTCGAAGATGCCTTCGGCGTACCAGAGCCGCCGGCCCTCGGCGCCGGGGCCCATCGCGCGGCGGAAATATTCGTACTGCACGTTGCCGGGCCGCGGCTGCTTCGGGCCGAGCACGACGACGTCGACATGCGTCCAGCGCCCTCCCAATTCGGCGCGCCACTTGTTGACCAGCGCGTGCAGCCCGTCGAGCTGCGCCTTCGCGGCGGCGTCGGCGCTGGCAAGAACCAGCGGGCGCATCGCGCGCACGTAGGCGGTCAGCTGGTCCTCGCTGTACTGCTCGGCGGCGCCGATCTTCTCCATGAACGCCAGCGAATCGGCGACGATCTTCTTGTGCAGCCGCAACTGCTCGGGCGTCCAGCCCGGGCGGCCGTCGAGGCTCGCCCCCGCGGCCTGCACCTGCTTCATGTAGGCGGTCAGCCAGTCGAGCATCGCCTTGTCGAACGGCCGCTCCGGCACGCGCGCGAGCTTCACGTAAAGCGCCAGCGGAATGTGCGCGATCGCCTTGTATTCGTGATAGATCGGCGGCGTGAATTTCTCCGTGCGCGTCTGGCCGTTGCGCACGAGGTGCAGATCGTCGAACTGCACGACGATGATCGGGTCGAGCGTGTCGATCCGCCATTTGCGAAGATCGCGATACGAGGCGCGGAACGTGTCGTTCAGCGCGGCGAGCGCGTCCTTGTTCGGCGCGGCGGCGGGCGCCGGCGTTCCGGTGCCTGCGCAGGCGGCCAGCGACAGCGCGAGAGCGGCCGCGGCAAGACCGCGGCCCAAGATCGGCAGGCTCATGATCGGCGTCCCCCTTCGAGAGCGGGGGACAATGCCATGTCCGCGTGTGCGGTCAATGAGGGTCGCTAGGCGGCGACGCGGTACACGGCGCCCATGCCCGATTCCTGATGTTCCAGAATGTGACAATGGAGCATCCAATCGCCGGGATTGTCGGCGACGAAGGCGATCTCCGCGCTCTCCTGCTGGCTCATCAGGATCGTGTCGGTCAGCACGGTCTGCGCCAGCGCCTTGCCGTTGCGCGACAGGATGCGGAACGTATGGCCGTGCAGGTGGATCGGGTGATCGAACACGGTGTCGTTCTTGAGCGCGAAGATCACGTGCGCGCCGCGCTTCAGCGTCAGCATCGGCGGCATGCGGCCGTGCTCGTGCGTGGCGCCGCTGTCGTGGATCATCGCCTTGCCGTTGACGGTCCAGGTGCCGTGCGGATGCACGCCCTCGGCATTCTGCTGCGGCTGCGGTGGCATGTGCATGCCCGGCTGTGCGCCGCCGGCGAACAGGAACTCATGGCGCTCCACGCGGGCGAGATCGGGGGCGGCAATCGGATTTGGAGCCAGCGGCGGAGGCGCCGGTAGCGGCTCGGCGCGCGCCGGCGCTTCGTCGCGGTAGACGAAGCGCAGCAGCGGGGCGGGATCGTCGCCCGGCGGATGAAACAGTAGAAGATGCTTCTGGCCGGGCGCCGCGGCGGCGTCGAGCAGCAGATCGGCGCGCATGCCGGGGCCGAGCACGAGGCGTTCTTCGCCGAGCCGGCGCGGCGCCACCGGCTGCCCGTCGACCGCGATCAGCCAGGCGTCGTGCCCGGCAAAACTCAGCTCGAAAATGCGCGCATTGGCGACGTTGAGCAGCCGCACGCGCACGCGCTCGTTGCGCCGCAGCGCGACGTCGCCGCCCGGCGCGCCGTTCACGGTGATGTGCGGGCCGATGCGGCCTTCATGGCTGCGTTCTTGCGCGTTCGCGAAATCGGGATCGATCGCACCGTCGTCCTTGAGCTTCCAATCGGACAGGACGAAGGCCAGCTCGCGGTCCGCTTGCGGCGGCCGTTTCTCGTCCACGACGAGAAGGCCGGAGAGCCCGCGGCCGAGCTGCTCGGCACTGTTGCCGTGGGGGTGGTACCAATAGGTGCCGGCATCGGCGCAGACGAAGCTGTAGGGATAGGTTTCGCCCGGCATCACGGCGTCCTGCGTGAGATTGGGCACGCCATCCATGTCGTTCGGCACGCGCACGCCGTGCCAATGGATCGTCGTGGGCTGCGGCAGCCGGTTCACGAGTTGCACGTCGAGCCGCTCGTCCTGGCGCACGCGCAGGATCGGGCCGGGAACCTGCCCGTCGAAGCCCCAGATCGCGGTTTCCGGAGAGTGCGGCCCGCGCAGCCGCGCCGCGCCGGGGCGCGCAGTCAGCGTGTAGCGCGCCGCCCCGTGCCTGTCGGCGAGAGCCGGCAACGAAACGACGGTCAGCGCGGCAGCACCGGCGCCGAGCAGCGCGCGGCGCGACAAGGACGGGGCGGCGGAATAGCGAACCGGCATCGCAGAACCCTAACGCGCCCTTGCGTTCACGGACAAATGACGGATTCGCGCACGCACCATGGCAAGGGAGCCTGCAGCGCGGGGACTGGTCCCGGCGCCCCGCTCTCATGCTATGGTCCGCCCGCGAGAAAGAGGATCCCCATGCCGATCGTCAACCGAGTCGCCGAATTTCACCCCGACATGACCGCCTGGCGGCGCGACATCCACGCCCATCCCGAGACGGCGTTCGAGGAGCATCGCACTTCCGAGGTTGTCGCGGAAAAGCTCAAGAGCTTCGGCGTCGAGGTTCACAAAGGCCTGGCCGGCACCGGCGTCGTCGGCACGATCCGGGTCGGCAGCGGCAAGCGCGCGATCGCGCTGCGCGCCGACATGGACGCGCTGCACATGCCCGAGGCCAACGGGTTCGCCCATGCCTCGAAACACAACGGCAAGATGCACGCCTGCGGCCATGACGGGCACACGACGATGCTGCTCGGCGCCGCGCGCTATCTCGCCGAGACGAAGAATTTCGACGGCACCGTCCACTTCATCTTCCAGCCGGCCGAGGAGAACGAAGGCGGCGGACGCGTGATGGTCGAGCAGGGGCTGTTCGAGAAGTTCCCGGTCGAATCGATCTACGGCATGCACAACTGGCCGGGCCTGCCGCCGGGCAAGGTGTCGGTGCGTACCGGCCCGACGATGGCCGCGTTCGACATTTTCGAAGTCACGATCCAGGGCAAGGGCACGCACGGCGCGATGCCGCATTTGGGCGTCGATCCGGTCGTGGTCGCGGCCGAGATCGTGCTGGCGCTGCAGACGATCGCGAGCCGCACGACCGACCCGCTCGAATCGATCGTCGTCAGCGTGACGCAGATGCATGGCGGCGACACCTGGAACGTGATCCCCGACAGCGTCGTCCTGCGCGGCACCGCGCGCTCGTTCAAGCCCGAGATCCACGACAGCATCGAGCCCGCGATCAAGCGCATCGCCGGCGGCATCTGCCAGGCGCACAACTGCACCTTTACGCTGCGCTACGAGAAGCGGTATCCGCCGACCATCAACACCGCAGCGGAAACCGAGTTCTGCGCCAAGGTGGCCGCCGGCATCGTCGGCAAGGAAAACGTCGTGCGCGACCATCCGCCTTCGATGGGCTCCGAGGATTTCGCGTGGATGCTGCAGAAGAAGCCGGGCTGCTACATCTGGATCGGCAATGGCGGCGCCGAAGGCGGCTGCCTGCTGCACAACCCGCACTACGATTTCAACGACGAGATCCTGCCGATCGGCGCCAGCTATTGGGTGAAGCTCGTGGAGACCGCGCTGGCGAAATAGGCGGCGTGCCGCCGCGGGAGCGAAGGGGAGTGGCTTTCATGCCAATCCGAACACGAATGGCCATGGCCGCTGCCGCCGTCTTGGCGGGACTTGCGTTGTCCGTGTCCCTCGTTTCGCCCGGCTACGCCCAAGCAGGAGCGAAACTCACGGGCGTGCAAATCAAGGCGGCTCTCGCCGACAAGGTCTTCGAATTCCGCACGACCAAGACCTTTACGCGCGATCCGCGCGATCCGGGCACGCCGTCGCTGACCGAGCGGACCGATGGTGGTCACGCGATCTTCCGCGTGCTCGTCCGCGGCGACGGTTCGATCATCTTCCGCTGCACGACATACGATCGGACCGGCGCCTCGCGTCCCTGCTCGGCCAATCTGCAGGACGTCGGTGTCTGGTCCATCGAGGCCGATCAGCTTTGCTGGAACTGGACCGGCGTTCGCGCAAGCCAGCGCTTCTGCTTCGGCTTCCAGAGCGAAGGCTCTTCGCTGCGCGCCCGGCAAACAAGCGGGCCGCCGTCCACGATGGATGGCGCGGTGCTCGAGTTCAAATAGGCAAGGACGCTGCCCGGCGCTATTCGCCAGCCCGCGGATCGAGCGCGTCCTGCAGGCCGTCGCCGAGGAAATTGAACGCGATCACCGTCAGCATGATCGCGAGGCCGGGATAGATCACGAGCTGCGGGGCCTGGGTCAGCATTTCCTGGGCGTTCGAGAGCATGTTGCCCCAGCTCGCGATCGGCGGCTGGATGCCGAGCCCGAGATAGCTCAGCACCGATTCGGCGAGGATGATGCCGCCGACCGAGAGCGTCGTCGCCACGATCACCGGGCCGATCACGTTCGGGAGGATGTGAACCAGCATGATGCGCCGCGCCGGGGCGCCGAGCGCCACGGCGGCGCGGACGAATTCGCGCGTGCGCATCGACAGCGTGGCGCCGCGCACGAGCCGCGCCACGCCGGTCCAGCCGACGATGCTGATGATGAAGATGATGCGGTAGAGGCTCACGCCCTCGGAATAGGCGATGCTGTCGGGGATGCCGATCTTCTTTAGATCGACGGCGGCGAGCACGATGAGGAGCGCGAGGCTCGGCAAGGAGATCACGGCATCGGTGAGGCGCATCAGAAACGCGTCGAGCCGCCCGCCGTAGTAGCCGGCGAGAATGCCGATCGCGGTGCCGATCACCGCCGAGGCGAGCGCGGCCGCAAGTCCGACCAGCAGCGATACGCGCCCGCCATACATGAGGCGCAGCAGCACGTCGCGTCCGGCCTCGTCGGTGCCGAGGGGATAGGTCCACGACGGCGGCAAGAACCGCTTGCCGAGATCGGGATCGTTGGGGCCGTGGCCGAGCCAGCCCTCGACGACCGGCGCGCCGAGCGCGCCTGCGACGACGACGAGCAGTACGAACGCGCTCGCCACGGCGCCGTGGTGCGCCATGAAGCGCGAGAGCGCGCGGTTGCGGCGCGCCGGACGCTCGGCCCTGGCCAAGACACCGCTCATTTGTAGCTGATCCGCGGATCGAGCGCCGCGTAGCCGAGATCGGCCGCAAGGTTGCCGACGAGCACGAGCAGCGTCGCGAACAGCAGCCCGATCAGCGCGAGGTTGTAGTCGTTGCCGAGAATCGAGTCGTAGATCATCTTGCCCATGCCGGGATAGGCGAACACGGTCTCGGTGATGAGCGCGCCCGAAAAGAGCGTGCCGAATTCCAGCGCGATCACGGTGACGACCGGGTTGAGCGCGTTGCGCAGCGCGTGGCCCCAGATCACGCGCCCTTCGGTGAGGCCCTTCGCCCGCGCGGTCCGCACGTAGTCCTGGCGCATCGCGGCAATCGTCTCGGCGCGCATCAGGCGCGCTACGGAAGCGAGATTGAGCAGCGTCAGGCACGTCACCGGCAGCACGAGGTGGCGGAGGCGGTCGACGAAGCCGGTGTTGCCGACCGTCTCGATGCCGCCGGCGGGAAACCATTGCAGGTCGACCGCGAAGACGAGGATCAGCATCAGCGCGAGCCAGAACGGCGGCACCGACTTGCCGGCGAAGCAGAACAGGTTGATTCCGTAATCGGCGAGCCGGCGCTGGCGCACGGCGGCGAGCAGGCCGAGCGGGATCGCGATCGCGATCGAAAGCGTGAACGACGCGCCCATCAGCAGCGCGGTACGGCCGAGATTGGGCGCCATGACCTCGAGCACCGGCCGGTTGAACGTGCGCGAGAAGCCGAAATCGCCCCCGAGCGCGGCGGTGAGCCAGTGCCAGTACCGTTCCCAGATCGGCAGGTGCAGGCCGAAAAGCTGGCGCAGGCGCTCGCGGTCCTCCGGCGTCATGTTGGGGTCGCCGGCAAGCATG
>CAZUYG010000108.1:0-8316 GCA_964624265.1 uncultured Candidatus Odyssella sp. | reverse complement strand
ATGCGCTCGATCTGCTGCACGACGGAAGCGGGACTGCCGATCAGGATCTGTCCTGCTTCGATCCGCTGGTCGAGATCGAAATTGTCGAGCACCCGCGCGCGCTGGTCCAGCGCGGACTCGCCATAGTAGCCGGTGGTCGCGACCGCAGCCTCGAGCAGCCGATTGGCCTTGACCGGGCTGCCGCGTTGCGGACGCAGCGCGCTGTCTGCCAAGTCGGCACGCGCCTGCGCGTCGCTGTCGGCAACGTGAAAGCTCAACCGGTACAGGACATCGTCGGCCTGCGGCTGCCAGCCGTCGCGTGCCGCGTGTTCGCGATACAGCCGCGCCGCTTCGGCCGCGCGGTCGAGCGTCGTGACGGCAAGGCCGAGCGACACTCGGTGGCGAGCGGCGAACGCGGCCGACTCGGGGCTCGACCCCGACATGTAGATCGGCGGATGCGGCGACTGGACCGGCCGCGGCCAGATCGAGATCGTGCGGTACTGGTAATAGCGGCCCTCCCAGCCGAACGGTTGCGGCTCGATCCAGGCGCGCCGGATGATCTGAAGCGCTTCCTCGAAGCGCGGACGCGATTCGTCCGGATTCGTGTTGTAGGTGACGTATTCGTTGGGCGTGCCGCGCATCAGGCCGGCGATCACGCGCCCGCCGGACATCGCGTCGAGCATGGCCAGCTCTTCGGCGACGCGCAGCGGATTGAGGATCGGGATGGTCGGGCCGAGCAGCGCGATCTTCGCGCGCTTGACCACCTGCGTGAGCGCGCCGGCGAAGACCATCGGATTGGGCGTGAGGCCGAACGGGCCGAAATGGTGCTCCGCCAGCGAAACCCAGTCGAAGCCGATCTCGTCGGCGAGGCGAAATTGCTCCAGCGCGGAATCGAGCGTCGCGCGTGCATCGGCGTGCGAGTAGGTGTCGGCCGGCGCCGGCCACCCGCCCGGCGCAGGGCCGATGTAGAATACGGCCGAAAAGAACGAGGCTTTCATTCCGCGGCTTTTCCCTGGGCCATCCCGACTTGACCGGGGCGCACGGCCCCTGTGCCGCAGCAGTCGGTTACCCGGCGCGCCGGGCGTAGTAGAAGAGCCAATCGAAGCGCGGTCAATTGCACGACGCTTGGTGCCGAAGCAGAGGCGATATGCACGAGGAGATTGGCGGCGTTATTCACCGCGGCAGCGCGGGTTCCGGTGCCGGTGGCCTGAGATGGCGCGCGCTGGGGCGCGGCGATCTCGTGATCGATCTCGTAACCGGCGCCGCGCCCGTTCGATTTCACGAATTGCTGGCACGGCGATTTCAGGTGGTGTCTCTCGATGCGGCAGATACCGGCTCGACGGATGCCGGCAATCTGAGGACTGCGCTGGGTGAGGTGATCGCCGCGACCGGCCAGAAGCGCTTCAGTCTCGTCGTTCGCGGCGCGGCGTTGCCACTGGTGCTCGACGCGTTGCGTGGATGCGCCGGCCAGGTGGAGACACTGGTGCTTATGGCGCCGCCGCGCGAGGCGGATGCCGCGGTGATCGACGCCTTGTCCGGCGCGGCGCAGGGGCTGCTTGTGCTGTCGGGCACGCGCGGCGTCGAAAGCCCCCCGGAAGCCGGCAGCCGCTTTCGCGCGCGGGTTTCCGGCTGCCAATACGTCTTGGTCTACGACGCCGGCGATGCCATCGAGCTCGATCGCCCCGAGGCGACGGCATCCGTGGTCGGCGATTTTCTCGAGCGCCGCGAACGATTCATTGTCGCGCACGCCAGCGGCCTCATCCATCCTTAGTCGCAACGGCATGGCGGCGCATCGGGCGTCGCGGCCGGCGCGTGATCAGCCGATGGCCATCCGCGCCGGGGTCCACAGCTTGCGCCGGCGCGCGCGGCGCTGCGCTTCATCCTCGCGGTCGTAGTTCATCGGCGTGGCCGCGCCGGTGAACGCCGCGCGATCGTCGAACGCGTTGACGTTGAGGACGGCCCAGGCGCGAGCGCCCTCCTCCATCACGGCCGCGAGATAAACGCCGCAGCGCGCGCAGACGAGATAATCCGCCGTGCCGAGCCCGAAGCGATAGCGCGCCAGCGCGGACGCATCGGACGCGCGGATTTCCGCGAAGCCTTCGGGATCTGCCACCGTGCGCACGCCGTGCTTGCGGCAGAAGCTGCACTGGCATTCGCGCAGCGGCAGCTCCGCCGGCGCGCGGCGCGTCGTGAATGCGAGCGTGAGCGCGCCGCAGTGGCAGCGGGCGGCGAAGCGCCGCTCGGCGCCCTGCCCCACCGCCGCTACAGCGCCTCGCCGCGCAGCAGCCGCGGCAGATCGCCGACGGTGCCCATCGCGTGGCGCATGAAGACCTTCTTCAGCGGGCCGAGCCTGTTGACGGCCGCCATGCCGAGGTCGCGGATCAGGCGCAGCGGCGCGAGATCGTTGGAGAACAGCCAGTTCATCGAATCGGTGACCGAGAGCAGCACCTGATTGTCGAAGCGCCGCCAGCGCTGATAGCGCTCGAGCACCGCTTCCGAGCCGACGTCGAGCCCGAGCCGTTTCGATTCCACGAGAACCTCCGCGAGCGCCGCCACGTCGCGCAGGCCGATGTTGAGCCCCTGCCCCGCAATCGGATGCATCGTGTGCGCGGCGTCGCCGACCAAGGCGAAGCGCGGCTTGACGTAGGCTTCGGCGTGCGCGAAGCGCAGCGGATAGCTCCAGCGCCCGCCGATCACGCGCACCTCACCGAGCCACGGCCCGAAGCGGCGGTAGAGCTCGAACGAAAAATCGGCCTCCGGCAATGCGAGCATCGCGGGCACCAGCCCCGTCTTCTCGGTCCACACGATCGATGAGCGGTGCCCGTGAACGGGGTCGTCGGTCATCGGCAGTACCGCGAACGGGCCCGCCGGCAGGAAGCGCTCGTGGGCGATGCCGCGATGCGGCTTCTCGTGCGCCATCGTGCAGACGATCGCGCTCTGGCCGTAATCCCATTGGGCGGAGGCGATGCCCTCGGCGCGGCGCAGCGCCGAATCGCTGCCATCGGCGGCGACGAGCAGCGACGCGGCGATCTCGCTGCCGTCGGCGAGCGTGAGCACCACACCCGACGGCATCACGATGTGGCGCGCGAGCGTGGCCGGCGCGCGGTACCGCAGCGTTTCGAGGCCGCCGAGCCGCGCGAACAGGGAGCGGCGGATCGCGCGGTTTTCGACGATGTAGCCGAGCGGATCCTCCCCGAGCTCGCGATGGTCGTAATGCAGGAACAGCAGCGACGGCCCGTCGGAGACGCGAATGTCGAGGATCGGTTCGGCATGCGGCACGAGCCGGGTCCACAGGCCGGTTGCCTGCAGCAGCTTGTGCGTCGCGTGCGCGACCGCGACCGTGCGGCCGTCGTAGGCCTGCTCGACCTGTTCCGCCGGGTCGGCGCGGTCGATCAGCGCCACCGCAAGCCCCGCCTCGGCCAGCGCGGCGACCAGGGTCCCGCCCACCATGCCGCCGCCGACAATGGCGACATCGACCCTTTCGGTCATTTCCGGCTTCGCTCCGAATCGCTGCGGGGATGCATTTGAGGGCGCGCCTGCGCGGCGATCAAGGCTGGTTTCCGGCACGTGGCGAAAGGTCTTTGCTTAAAAATTGTGCAATGCATTAATCGGCGCCATTTGCCCTCCCTGCGGCGCCGAAATATACCTGCGACACACCGATTTCATGGCGCGATTTCAATATGTTGATCCCTTGGCACAGTTCTTGACTCCTTCGTGACGGCCCTATTCGGGGTCGCGGCGGCGCCAGTCGATTTCGGGGGAGCGCCGCGAAGCATAGGAGCAGCGAATGAAGCTGGTGAGCGCAATCATCAAGCCGTTCAAGCTCGACGAAGTGCGCGAAGCGCTTCTCGGGCTCGGGGTGACAGGCATGACGGTGACCGAGGTGAAGGGCTTCGGTCGCCAGAAGGGGCACACGGAAATCTATCGCGGCGCGGAGTACGCGATCGGGTTCCTGCCCAAGATCAAGATCGAGGTGGCGGTGAAGGCGGACGTGGCCGAGCGCGCGGTGGAGGCCATCGCGAAGGCCGCCAAAACCGGCTCGATCGGCGACGGCAAGGTGTTCGTGTTCGACATCGAGCACGCGCTGCGGATCCGCACCGGCGAATCCAACGACGACGCGATTTAGGGGAGTTCCCAGACTATGACCGCACTTGCACTGAAGTCCGACTGGGCGCGTTGGGCGCGGCTGCCGTTGATGCTGCTCGCCCTGCTCGCCTTCGTCGCTTTCGCCAGTCACATGACGAGCAAATCCTGGGCGCAAACCGCGCCCGCGGATTTGCCCGCGCTCCAGGCGAAGACCGCGCCGATGGATGGCGTCGTTCCCGCGCAGGATGCCAAGCCGGCGGAGCCGGCCAAGCCCGACGCGAAGCCCGAAGAAAAGAAGCCCGAAGAGAAGAAGGCCGAGGAGAAGAAGCCGGTTCCCTCGACGCTCAATGCGGGCGACACGGCCTGGATGCTCACCTCGACGGCGCTCGTTCTGCTGATGACGATCCCCGGCGTCGCCCTCTTCTACGGCGGCATGGTGCGCAAGAAGAACGTGCTGTCCGTGGTGATGCACGTGTTCGCGACCACCTGCCTCATCACCGTCGTCTGGGTCGTGATCGGCTACTCGCTGGCGTTCACCGGCGACAACAACTGGATCGGCGGCGCGAGCAAGGCCTTCTTGAAAGGGGTCGGGCTCAACACGCTGTTCCCCGAAACGGATTCCACGAACGCCATTCCGGAGACCGTGTTCGTGGTCTTCCAGATGACGTTCGCGATCATCACCCCTGCCCTCATCGTCGGCGCCTATGTCGACCGCATGAAGTTCGCGGCGATGGTTCCGTTCATGGTTCTCTGGAGCATCATCGTCTACTCGACGATCGCGCACTGGGTGTGGGGCGGCGGCTGGCTGGCCGACATGGGCGCGCTCGACTTCGCGGGCGGCACGGTCGTGCACATCAACGCCGGCGTGGCCGGCCTGGTCTGCGCCGTGATGCTCGGCAAGCGAACCGGTTACGGCACCGAGAACATGGCGCCGCACAACCTGACGCTCAGCGTCGTCGGCGCCTCGCTGCTGTGGGTGGGCTGGTTCGGCTTCAACGCCGGCTCGGCCGTGGCCGCGAGCACGAACGCCGGCATGGCGATGCTGGTCACGCAGCTCGCCTCGGCCGTGGCCGCGCTGGTCTGGATGTTCCTCGAGTGGATGGCGCGCGGCAAGGCCAGCATCCTCGGCGTGATTTCGGGCGCCGTTGCCGGCCTCGTCGCGATCACCCCGGCGTCCGGCTATGTGGGCGTTCTCGGCGGCTTCGTGATCGGCGCCGCGGCGGGCCTGATCTGCTACTGGGCCTGCACCAGCCTGAAGAAGACGTTCAAGTACGACGACGCGCTCGACGCCTTCGGCGTTCACGCCGTCGGCGGTATCGTGGGCGCCATTCTGACGGGCGTGTTCGCCACGAAAGCGGTCAAAGGCGGCGATGCCGCGGTGGGCTGGATCGACGGCAACGCCGCGCAGATGATGCCGCAGATCTACAGCGTGGTGGCGACGATCGTCTTCACCGCGGTGGCCACGGCCGTCATCCTCTTCGTCGTCAAAGCCATCGTCGGCCTCAGGGTCCCGGTGGAACAGGAACGCGAAGGTCTCGATCTCGCCGAGCACGGCGAGACGGTGCACTGACGCAACCGAGTGTCCTCAGGGGCGCCTGCCCTCAGCGGCGCCCCCACTCTCGGCGCCCGGACTCCGGTCCGGGCGCCGCTTTCTTTTGTGGCTCGGCGGCCGGCGCCGCGACGATCAGGGTTTGCGTCGGTCTTGCATGGCCTCGGCAAGTTGCTCGGCGCCGCGGTTGTGCCGCGCCAGCTTTTCCATGAGTTTCTCGACGAACCGGGCCGAGCGTTCCGAGAGTCTTTCGGCCGCCCTGCCCTCGCCGCCGTTCTGGCCGTCCCACAAAGAAGTATCGCGTTTCATATGTGATTTACGCGTTGCCACATCGACGGTTCCAGCCTCGTGGCGCCATGCATTCGATTTGAACTTTCATAAGCAAAACTTAAGGATAGCCGATCTGCCTAAAATTTAGGCAACACTTTGGGCGCGCCCGCGGGGCGTCGTATCTGCATCATTTGCAAGCTTTGTGGCGCCCGATTTGGCAATATCCCGCCGCGCCGGTAAGGCGCTTAGGAAAAAATACTAGGGGGACGCCATGGAGGCCTTTAAAACGAGCACGGACGTATTTTTCCTGCTGGTCGGCGCGGTCATGGTCACCGCGATGCACGCCGGGTTCGCATTCCTCGAGGTCGGCACGGTGCGGCGGAAGAATCAGGTCAATGCGCTGATCAAGATCTTCACGGATTTCAGCATCTCGACCGTCGCGTATTTCTTCATCGGATTCACGATCGCCTACGGCATCGATTTCTTCGGGCCGGCGCCGGCGATCTCGGGCGCCGCGGAGAAGGCGCCCGAAGCGTTTGGCAAGAACGGCTACACGCTGATGAAGTTCTTCTTTCTGCTGACCTTCGCGGCGGCGGTGCCGGCGATCATCTCGGGCGGAATCGCGGAGCGCGCGAAATTCTGGCCGCAGGCGATCGCGTCGGGTCTCATCGTCGCGATCTTCTATCCGCTGTTCGAGGCGGTCGTGTGGGGCGAGCGTTTCGGCATCCAGAAATGGTTCGAGGGCGCGTTCGGCGCGAAATTCGTGGATTTCGCGGGCTCGATCGTCGTGCATTGTGTCGGCGGCTGGATGGCGCTGGCCGCCGTGCTGCTGCTCGGCGCGCGGCGCGGGCGCTACCGGAAAGACGGCACCGTCGTGGGCATTCCGCCGTCGAACATTCCGTTCCTGGCGCTCGGCTCGTGGGCGCTCACGGTCGGCTGGTTCGGCTTCAACGTGATGAGCGCGCAGAAGGTGGCCGACATCACCGGCCTCGTCGCCGTGAACTCGCTGATGGCGATGGCGGGCGGGCTGCTCGCGGCCACCGTCGTCGGCAACAAGGATCCGGGATTCGTGCACAACGGGCCGCTGGCGGGCCTCGTCGCGGTCTGCGCGGGCTCCGCGCTGATGCATCCGATTGGAGCATTGGCGACCGGCGCGGTGGCCGGCGGACTGTTCGTGGTCGCGTTCAATCTCTGCCAGAACCGCCTGCGCATCGACGACGTTCTTGGCGTGTGGCCGCTGCACGGGTTATGCGGACTCTGGGGCGGCATCGCGGCCGGCATCTTCGGTTCGACGGCGCTCGGCGGCATGGGCGGCGTGAGCTTCCTGGCGCAGCTCGTGGGCTCGCTGCTCGGCGCGGCCTATGCGTTCGCGGCCGGCGGGTTCGTCTATCTCTTGCTGAAGATGCTGTTCGGCATCAGGCTCACCGACGAGGAAGAGCACCTCGGCGCCGATCTCGCCATTCACAAGATCGGTGCATATCCCGAAGACGATCTCGTGCGGCCGAGATAGGGTAGGGGCGCGCGGAACCGCGAAGCTGTTCGCGCGCAGTGCCCCGGAGGAGAAGGGAATGAGTTCGATCGCCACGGCCGACCCGCATCCGCGCAAGCGCGTTTCCGTTCTCGACAGCGCGATGAGCTATGTCGACACGGGCGCGGGGCAGGGGGCGGTTGCGGTCTTCCTGCACGGAAACCCGACCTCGTCGTATCTTTGGCGGAACGTAATCCCGCATGTGGCGCCGCTCGCACGGTGCCTGGCGCCCGACCTCATCGGCATGGGCGCATCGGGCAAGAATCCCGCGGGCAGCTACACCTTCGCCGACCATGCGCGCTATCTCGATGCGTGGTTCGACGCGGTGCTGCCGAACGGGCGCGTCGTCCTCGTGCTGCACGATTGGGGCGGGGCGCTCGGCTTCCACTGGGCGCGGCGCCACGAAGCGCGCGTGGCCGGCATCGCCTACATGGAGACGATCGTGGCGCCGATCGCTTCCTGGGATTCCTGGCCCGAGAACGCGCGCAACATCTTCCAGGCCATCCGCTCGCCGGCCGGCGAGAAGATCATCCTCGAGAAGAATGTGTTCATCGAAGGCATCCTGCCGGGCGCGATCCTGCGGAAGCTCGCGCCCGAGGAGCACGACGCCTATCGCGCACCGTTCCGCGAGGCGGGCGAGGGGCGGCGGCCGATGCTGACCTGGCCGCGCCAGATCCCGATCGGCGGCGAGCCCAAGGAGATGGCCGAGACCGCCGCCGCCTATGCCGCGTGGCTCGCACGCTCGCCGGTGCCCAAGCTGTTCGTCGACGCCGACCCGGGTTCGATCCTGATCGGGCCCCAACGCGAAGCCTGCCGCCGCTTTCCGAACCAGACCGAGATCCGGGTAAAGGGCGCGCACTTCATTTCGGAAGACTCGCCGCACGAAATCGGCGCGGCGGTGGCG
>CAZUYG010000107.1:0-8343 GCA_964624265.1 uncultured Candidatus Odyssella sp. | reverse complement strand
GAAGCTCGAGGCCGCGCTCGTGGCCGACAAGGGCATCACGCATGTGTTCGCGGTCCATTGCGAGACGACGAGCGGCATCCTGAACCCGCTCGAGGAGATCGCGTCGGTCGTCGCCCGCAATGGGCGCCGACTTCTGGTCGATTCGATGAGCGCATTCGGCGCGCTGCCGGTGGATGCGGCGAAGCTGAAATTCGACGCGCTCGCAGCCTCCAGCAACAAGTGCCTCGAAGGCGTGCCCGGCTTGGGCTTCGTGATCTGCCGCGTCGCGGCGCTCGAGGAGGCCAAGGGCAATGCTACGACGCTGGTGCTCGATCTGCACGACCAGTGGCAGGCGCTCGAGAAAACGGGGCAATACCGCTTCACGCCGCCGATCCACGTCATCGTCTCGCTGCATCAGGCGATCGAGGAGTTCCTCGCCGAGGGCGGCCAGAAAGGCCGCGGCGGCCGCTATGCCGAGAATTGCCGCGTCCTCGTCGCCGGCATGAAGGCGCTGGGCTTCGAGCTGCTGCTGCCGGACAGGCTCCAGGCGCCGATCATCGTCACGTTCCGCATGCCCACCGATCCGAACTTCAAGTTCCAGGCGTTCTACGACGCGCTCAAGGACCGCGGCTACGTCATCTATCCCGGCAAGCTCACGGTGGCCGACAGCTTCCGCATGGGCTGCATCGGCCGCCTCAACGCCGATCACATGCGCGGCGTTCTCGCCGCCGTGCGCGAGATTCTGGCGGACATGAAGGTGCGGAACCTGGCGCCCGCGGAGGCGGCCTGATGTACGGCAAGCCCGCGCCCACCGTCACCGTCAACGGGCGGAACTATCGCGCGCCGGAGCGGCCGACCGTCGTCGTCTGCGTCGACGGATCCGAGCCTGGCTACATCGAGAAGGCGGCCGAGGCCGGCGCGGCGCCGTGGTTCGCGCGCGTGCTCGCGCAGGGCACGAGCCGCATCGCCGACTGCGTGGTGCCGAGCTTCACCAATCCCAACAATCTCTCGATCGTCACCGGCGCGCCGCCTTCGGTGCACGGCATCTGCGGCAATTTCTTCTACGACCGCGACGCGGACGCCGAAGTGATGATGAACGATCCGAAATTCCTCCGGGTCGGCACGATCCTCGCCGCATTGCAGGGCGCGGGTGCCAAGGTGGCCGTCGTCACGGCCAAAGACAAGCTGCGCGGCCTGCTCGGCAAGGGGCTCGCGCTGGCGCCCGGCAAGGCGGTGAGCTTCTCGTCCGAGAAGGCCGACAAGGCGAACCTCGCCGAGAACGGCCTCGAGAAGGTGCTTGATCTCGTGAAATTGCCGCTGCCCGACGTCTACAGCGCGGAACTCAGCGAGTTCGTGTTCGCGGCCGGCGTCCGCCTGATGGAGACGATGCGGCCCGACGTCATGTATCTCTCGACGACCGACTACATCCAGCACAAGCACGCGCCGGGCACCGAGGTCGCGAACCGCTTCTACGCGATGATGGACAGGTATCTCGCGCGGCTCGACGCGCTGGGCTGCGTCGTGGCACTCACCGCCGATCACGGAATGAACGCGAAGCACGACGGCGCCGGCAAGCCCGACGTGATCTATCTCCAGGACCAGTTCGATTCCTGGTACGGCGCCGGCAAGACGCGCGTGATCCTGCCGATCACCGACCCCTATGTCGTGCATCACGGCGCGCTCGGCTCGTTCGCCACGGCCTACATGGCGCCCGATCTCGCGCGCGACGCGATCGCGCGTCTGCGCGCGATGCCCGGCATCGATCTCGTCTTCGACCGCGGCGACGCGTGCCGCCGCTTCGAACTGCCCGAAGACCGCATGGGCGACATCGTCGTCGTCTCGACGAAGCACAAGGTCATCGGCACCAGCGTCGCGCGCCACGATCTTTCGCAGCTCAAGGAGCCGCTGCGCTCGCACGGGGGCGTCTCCGAGCAGCAGGTGCCGCTGATCGCGAACCGCAAGTCCGATCTGCCGGAAGGCGCGCGGCTCCGGAATTTCGACGTGTTCGACCTCGCGCTCAACCGCGTGGCCGCAGCCTGAGGGACCGAAGACCATGAATCTGCAAGTCAAGCCACCGCGCGCGCGCCACGAGGCGATGCGCATCGCCGGCAAGAAGGTGGATACGGCGGAGCGCATCGAGGTGCGCGATCCCTACACCAACGAGATCGTCGGCACGGTGCCGAAGGGGCGGGCGGAGCACGCGCGCCAGGCCTTCGCCGCCGGCAAGGCTTTCAAGTCGAAGCTCACGCGCTACGAGCGCCAGAAGATCCTGATGACGACGGCCGAGAAGCTGGCCGCGAAGCGCGACGAGATCGCGGCGCTGATCACCGCGGAATCCGGCCTGTCGATGAAGGATTCGGTCTACGAGGTGGGCCGCGCCTACGACGTGTTCTCGCTCGCCGGCCAGCTCGCGATCCGCGACGACGGCGAGGTCTACTCCTGCGACATTACCCCGCACGGCAAGGCGCGCAAGATCTACACGACGCGCGTGCCGCTGCTGGGCTGCATCAGCGCGATCACGCCGTTCAACCACCCGCTCAACATGGTGGCGCACAAGATCGCGCCGGCGATCGCGACCAACAACCGCGTCGTGGTGAAGCCCACCGAGCTCACGCCGCTCACCTGCCTGGCGCTCGCCGACGTGCTCTACGAGGCGGGCCTGCCGCCCGAGATGCTCTCGGTCGTCACCGGCCTGCCCGGCGAATTCGGCGACGCGATGATCACCGATCCCGACATCGACCTCGTCACGTTCACCGGCAGCGTCGCGGTCGGAAAATACATCGCGGCCAAGGCCGGCTATCGCCGCGTCGTGCTCGAATTCGGCGGCAACGATCCGCTCATCGTCATGGAAGACGCCGACCTCGGCAAGGCGGCCGAGCTGGCGGTGGCCGGCGCCACGAAGAATTCGGGCCAGCGCTGCACGGCGGTGAAGCGCATCCTCGTCGTCGAGAAGATCGCCGACGCGTTCGCGCAGGAAGTGCTCGCGCGCGCCAAGAAGATCAAATACGGCGACCCCAAGGACCCGGACACCGATCTCGGCACCGTCATCCACGAAAAGGCCGCGATGACGTTCGAGCGGCGGGTGAACGACGCGGCCGCCAAGGGCGCTGCCCTGCTTTACGGCAATGTCCGCAAGGGTGCCCTCTATTCGCCCACGGTCGTGGACAAGGTGCCGTTCGATTGCGAACTGGTCCGCGAGGAGACGTTCGGCCCCGTGATCCCGATGATCCGCGTGAAGGACATCGACGACGCGATCCGCGTGTCGAACTCGACCGCTTTCGGCCTCTCCTCGGGGGTATGCACCCAGCGGCTCGACTACATCACCCGCTTCGTGAGCGAGCTCGACGTTGGCACGGTTAATGTATGGGAGGTGCCGGGCTACCGTATCGAGATGTCGCCGTTCGGCGGCATCAAGGATTCCGGGCTCGGCTACAAGGAGGGCGTGTGGGAGGCGATGAAGAGCTTCACCAACGTCCGGACCTATTCCCTGCCCTGGCCGGGCTAGGGTCGGCCCGCAAGTGCGGGCCTTCTGCAGAATTGCGCCACTTGGCGCAATTCTGCGTAAGGGGGCCAACGGCCCCCGGCGGGCATGGCAACACGCCTGTAACATTGCTAGGCTAATCGGCGGGGTATAGCGGGCGCCATGAAGGCGTCCGCAGCGCGTCAGGGACACGTCAGGAGGAGGAACTCATGAAACGGCGTACAATGCTGCTGCAAATCGGTGCGGCGGTGACGGGACTTGCGCTGGCCACGGCCGGCACGGCGGCGGCGCAGACGAAGCTGACCGTCTATACGGCGCTCGAGAACGAGCAGTTGAAGCCGCTCAAGGAAGCCTTCGAGAAAGCGACGCCCGGCGTCGAGATCGTCTGGGTGCGCGACAGCACCGGCGTCATCACGGCCCGCCTCCTGGCCGAGAAGGACAACCCGAAGGCCGACGTGGTCTGGGGCGTGTCCGTCTCTTCGGTCGCGCTGTTCGAGCAGCAGGGCATGCTCGCCGGCTACACGCCCAAGGGCGCGAACATGCTGAAGCCCGCCTTCGTCGATTCCAAGAATCCGAAGATGTGGACCGGCATCGACGCCTACGCCTCGGTCATCGTCTTCAACAACAAGGAAGGCGCGGCGAAGAAAGTGAAGCAGCCCAAGGAATGGGCCGACCTCACGAAGCCGGAATACAAGGGCCTGATCGTGATGCCGAACCCGGCCTCGTCGGGCACCGGTTACCTGATGGTCTCGGCCTGGCTGCAGAGCATGGGCGAGAAGGCGGGCTGGGAGTTCATGGACAAGCTCCACCAGAACGTCGCCAACTACACGCATTCGGGCTCGGCCCCGTGCGTGCTGGCCGCCCGCGGCGAGCGCGTCGTCGGCCTCTGCCTCGACATGCGCGCGGCGAGCGAGAAGACCAAGGGCGCGCCGATTGATATCGCGGTGCCGGCCAAGAACGGCTGGGAAATCGAAGCGACCGCGATCGTCAAGGGCTCCAAGAACATGGACGCCGCCAAGAAGCTCATCGACTGGACGGTGAGCAAGCAGGCGGCCGAGATCTACGCCAAGACCTACGCGCTCGTCGCGCACAAGGAGGTCAAGGCCGAACCCAAGAACTATCCGGCCGGCATGGAAGCGAAGCTCGTGAAGAACGACTTCGGCTGGATGGGCAAGGAGCGTGGCCGCATCCTCGCCGAGTGGACGAAGCGCTACGACTCGAAGTCCGACCCGAAGAAGTAAGTCGTCCCTTCTCCCTCGGGAGACGGGGAACGGGATGAGGGGAGGGCCGTGTCGCGCAGACGCGGCCCTCTCCGTAACCCCCGGTCCCCTCGGATCGAGGTGAGCGGGAACGCTTGCCCATGAACGAATTGCCGAAGACGGCCATCGCCGCGTCCGGTGCCGCCGAAGCGGCACCGCCCTATCTCGCCGTCCGCGATCTCTCGAAAATGTTCGGGAATTTCGTGGCGCTGCGCGAGATCACGCTCGGCGTCGAGAAGGGCGAGTTCGTGTGCTTCCTCGGCCCCTCGGGCTGCGGCAAGACCACGCTGCTCCGGTGCATCGCGGGGCTCGAATCGCAGACGACGGGCTACATTTATCAGAACGGGCGCGACATCTCGCGCGCCCCGCCGGCGAAGCGCGATTTCGGCATCGTGTTCCAGTCCTACGCGCTATTCCCGAATCTCAGCGTCGCGCAGAACGTCGGCTACGGCCTCAAGAGCAAGCGCATTTACGGCAAGGCGGCGGCGCAGCGCGTGGCCGAGATGCTGGCGCTGGTGGGCCTGCCCGATTCCGGGCGGAAATATCCGGCGCAGCTTTCCGGCGGCCAGCAGCAGCGCGTGGCGCTCGCCCGTGCGCTCGCCATCGAGCCGGGGCTACTGCTGCTCGACGAGCCTCTTTCGGCGCTCGACGCGCGCGTGCGCGTGCATCTGCGCCACGAAATCAAGGCGCTGCACCGCCGCCTCGGCATCACGACGATCATGGTCACGCACGATCAGGAAGAGGCGCTGACCATGGCCGACCGGATCGTGGTGATGAACCAGGGCGTCATCGACCAGATCGGCACGCCCGAGCAGATCTATCGCGTTCCGGCCACGCCGTTCGTGGCCGATTTCGTCGGCACGATGAATTTCGTCGACGGCGTGGTGCTGGCGCCGGGCCGGGTGCGCGTCGGCGATGCCGAACTCAAATGCGATGCCGCCGCGGGCATCGCCGCCGGCACGCTGGTCGGCGTCTGCCTTCGCCCCGAAGACATCCGCGTGCGCGACCTGACCGAGAGCGTGCCGAACCGGCTGGCCGCGATGATCGACGCAATTGAATTCCTCGGCTCGTTCTGCCGCGCCAGGCTGTCGCTCGCCGCGGTGCCGGGCGTATTGCTCACCGGCGACTTCTCGATCAATCTGATGCGCGACCACGCGCTTGCGCCGGGACAGCCGCTGACGATCGCTTTCCCGCCCGATCGCCTGCGCGTCTTCGTGAAGGCGGAGTAGGCGCGTGGCCACGGCCACAGCCCTGGCGCGCCCGGTCGGCGGCATCGGCCGCGACGATGTCGTCCAGCGCCTCGCCATCGTGCTGCTCGTGGCCTGGCTCGCGGTTACGGTCCTGCTGCCGCTGGCCGCGCTGCTCGCGAAGAGCTTCCAGGACACGAGCGGGCGCTGGATCGGCCTCGACAACTACATCCGCTACTTCTCGGCCGTCGACGTATGGTCGCCGCGCATCGCGGCCGCCTGGTTCAATTTCGAAATTCCGCTGCCCGCGCTGCCGCGCCCGCTGTGGAACAGCCTGTTCGTCGCAAGCCTCACCACCGCGATCGTGCTGCCGCTCGCCTTCGTCTATGCCTACGCGCTGACGCGCAGCCGCATGCCGATGAAGGGCTTCTTCCAGGCCGTGTCGCTCGTCCCGATCCTGGCGCCTTCGCTGCTGCCCGCCATCGCGCTCGTCTATCTCTTCGGCAACCAGGGCATCTTCAAGAGCTGGTTTCCCGACGGCGGCATTTACGGCCTGCCGGGCATCGTCATCTCGCAGGTGTTCTACTGCTTCCCGCACGCGCTGATGATCCTGATCACGGCGCTGTCGATGGCCGACCAGCGGCTTTACGAGGCGGCCGATGCGCTCGGCGCGAAGCGGTGGCGCATTTTCTGGACCGTCACCCTGCCCGGCGCGCGCTACGGCGTCATCAGCGCGGCATTCGTCGTCTTCACGCTGGTCATCACCGATTTCGGCATCGCCAAGGTGATCGGCGGACAATTCAGCGTGCTCGCCACCGACATCTACAAGCAAGTCATCGGCCAGCAGGATTTCGGCATGGGCGCGGTGGTGGGCTTCATCCTGCTGGCGCCCGCCGTGCTTTCCTTCGCCGTCGACCGGCTCGTGCAGAGGAAGCAGGTGGCGCTGCTGTCCGCCCGTGCCGTGCCGTTCGTGCCGAAGCCGCGCGCCGGGCGCGACGCGGTGCTGTGGCTCTGGTGCCTCGGCACGGCGGGGCTGATTCTCACGATCCTCGGCATGGCGCTGTGGGCGCCTTTCATCAAATACTGGCCCTACAACCTCGATTTCACGCTCGACAATTTCGCGTTCGGCGATTTCGACGCCTCGGGCTGGTCGCCCTATTGGGTCTCGCTCAAGATGTCGGCCGGCGTCGCCGTGCTCGGCACGATCGTCGTGTTCCTCGGCGCGTATCTCGTCGAGAAGGGGCGGGGCTTCGCCTGGGGCCGAGGCATCGCGCATCTGCTGGCGATGGTGCCGCTCGCGGTGCCGGGGCTCGTGCTCGGCCTCGGCTACATTTTCTTCTTCAACGCGCCCAACAATCCGGCGAATTTCATCTACGGCACGCTCGCGATCCTCGTCGTCAACACGGTCGCGCATTTCTACACGGTCGCGCATCTCACGGCGGTGACCGCGCTGAAGCAGATCGACGCCGAGTTCGAGGCCGTCTCGGCCTCGCTGAAAGTGCCGTTCTACATCACGCTGAAGCGCGTGACCGTGCCGATCTGCCTGCCCGCGATCCTCGACATCGCGATCTATCTCTTCGTCAACGCGATGACGACGGTATCGGCGCTGATCTTCCTCTACGGCGCCGGCACCAAGCCGGCGGCGGTGATGATCGTGCACATGGACGAGGCCGGGCAGATCGCGGCGGCGGCGGCGATGGCCTCGCTGATCGTGGCGACTTCGGCCGGCGTGAAGGTCCTGCACGTGCTGCTCGCGCGGTTCCTCGACCGGCGCACGCAGGCCTGGCGGCGGCGGTAGCAGCCGTGCCGGCGGAAAAGCGCCCGACCGAATCCGAAAGCGACACGAATCGCACCGCGCGCCGTGCCGAATGGCAGCGCAATCTCGATGCGGCGACGCGCGCGCTGATCGAGGAGGATGCGCGCTGGTTCCTGCGCCAGTCGGTCTCGACCCCGTGCCTTTCCGCCGTGGTGAAGGCGGAGGGCATCTGGATCGAGGATGCGGCGGGCCGTCGCTACATGGACTTCCACGGCAACAACGTCCACCACATCGGCTACGGCCATCCGCGGCTCAAGGAGGCCATCCGCCGGCAGATGGACGAACTGCCGTTCGCGCCGCGCCGCTTCGCGAACGAGGCCGCCGTGGCGCTGGCGCGGAAGCTGGCGGGCATCGCGCCGGGCGGCCTCTCGAAGGTGCTGTTCACGACCGGCGGTTCCGACGCGAACGAGGTCGCGCTCAAGATCGCGCGCGCGGCCACCGGGCGATTCAAGACAATTTCGTTCTGGGATTCGTTTCACGGCGCGGGCTTCGGCGCGGCGAGCGTGGGCGGCGAGGCGCTGTTCCGCTCGGGGCCGATCGGACCGCTGCTGTCCGGCACCGAGCATGTGGCGCCGTTCGCCTGCTATCGCTGCCCCTACGGCTATCCGGACCGCGACGGCC
>CAZUYG010000106.1:0-8379 GCA_964624265.1 uncultured Candidatus Odyssella sp. | reverse complement strand
CGGGCCGCGGGCCGCTCATGCCGCGGTCGCCAGCCGCGGCGCGATGCCGCCATCGGCGCGATCGGTGTTCGCGAACAGCAGGCGGTTCACCGCGGTGGCCGGCTGCGGCCAGTCCGGGCACATCAGCCAGAGGCGGAACATCACGCGCTGGCGTTCCGGCTCGGGCCAATCCTGATAGTCGGTGCGGCCGTGCACGGTCGTGCGGTTGTTGAGGAACTGGATGTCGCCGGGCTCGATCGCCATGTCGAGATACACGCCCTCGCGGTTCGCGACCTCCTGCACGAAAGCGATCGCCTCGGGGCCGCGTTCCGGCCAGGATTCGCCGGCCTTCTCCACCGCCCACTGCGCCAGTTCGGCGATGAGCGTGCAGTGCAGCGGTCCGTCGGGATCGAGCGCGAAGACCGGGATTTTCACCGGCGTGAGCGGCGGCGCCGCGCTGCGGTCGTCGCGCGTCGAATACAGACGGAATCCGTCGAGCAGCACCGGCGCGAGATCGGGCCGCTCGGCGAGCACGGTGTTCCACACGGTGGCCGCGCTGGCGATGCGGCTCAGTCCGCCCGCTTTGGCCTTGCGATAGCAGAGCAGGCCCACGATGTCGCACGGGTCGCGATGCATCTCGATCGCGCCGCCGCGGCGATAGGGCCGCTCGTTGCCCGGCTCGCGGTAATCCTTCACCTCGCCGAGATAGTCGCCGCGAAAGCTCTGCGAAACCGGAATGCCGAGATGCGCGCCCATGCCGACATAGATCTTGCGCAGCAGATCGGGCTCGAAACGCTCGACCGCGAGGCCCTTGACGAGCACGAAGCCGCGGCCCGAGCGGAGCTCCGGCATCAGCGCGGCGAGGCGCGGCCCGAGCCGCGGCAGCGGGAACTCCGCCGCCGCGATATCCCGAAACGAAAGCCCGCGCGCGGCCACGGCGCGCGCGGCCGCCTCCAGTTCCGCGACGTGGCCGTCGTCGAGCCGCAGGATCCATTCCGAACGGCCGGCGAAATCGCGGCCGAACCAGGCCATCGGCCCGGCAATGGGCGCGCGCGCGGACAGCGGATTCGGCGTGGCCATACTTCTCCCCGTATTTCGGCGGCCGGGAAATAGCACGGATCGCGGCGGCGCTGCTGCCCGCCCGCCGCAACGCCGTCATGCTCCGCCGCGGCGGCCTAGCTTTCGATCGCCGGATCGAGCCGCGACAGCGCGCTCGAGGCCGTGTGCGGGTCCCAGACGTGATGCACGTCGTCGGGCGGAACCGCGGCGAGCAGCGCCTTCGTGTACCAGTGCTTGGGCGAGCGGAACACCGCCTCGGTCTCGCCCTCCTCCACCGCTTCGCCGCGATACATGACGATCACGCGATCGCAGAGATAGCGCACGACCGAAAGATCGTGGCTGATCAGCACGAGCGCGATCTCGTGATGGCGGCGGAGATCGGCGAGCAGGTTCAGGATCTGCGCCTGCACCGAGACGTCGAGGCCCGAGACGATCTCGTCGGCCACGAGCACGCGCGGCGTGTTGCAGAGCGAGCGGGCGATGTTGACGCGCTGGCGCTGGCCGCCCGAGAGCTGCGCCGGAAACCGCTCGGCCATTTCCGGCGCGAGGCCGGTTTCGGCGAGCAGCTTGCGGGCGCGCGCGAGCCGGTCCGGCCAGGCTGCCTTGCCGACGACCTCCATCGGCTGCGTGACGATCGAGGCCACGCGCCGGCGCGGATTGAGCGCCGACTGCGGATCCTGGAAGATCATCTGGATGTGCTTCGTGCGCTCGGCCGCGTGGGCCGAGAACGGGCCGGTGACGTCGGCGCCGTCGAGCGCGATGCGGCCGGCGCTGGGCACTTCGAGCCCCAGCAGCATGCGGGCGACGGTGGATTTGCCGCTGCCGCTCTCGCCGACGATGCCGAGGAACTCGCCGGCGCGCAGCCGGAACGACACGTTCTTCACGGCGTCGACGCGGCGCTTCTTCCAGAACAGCAGCGGATGGCGCGAGACGAACGTCTTGTGCAGGCCTTCGGCGGCCAGCGCGAAGCGCGCGCCGCTCTCGGCCTCGCCCTTGCCGTGCGGAACGTCGCCCCGCGCCGCGAGATCGGCGGAGAGGCACTGCCCGGCGGCGCGCACCCAGCGCCCCGGCGACGTTTCGACGAGCGGCGGCGATTGGCCGGCGCAGCGATGATCGGCGATCGGGCAGCGCGGCGCGAACCGGCAGCCCGCCATGCCCGCGAGCGCGCCGAGGCCCGGCATGTGCTCCGGCAGCGAGACGAGGCGCGCAAGCGGGCCGTCGAGGCTCGGGCTGCAGTTCCGCAGGGCCTGCGAATAGGGATGGCGCGGCGCCGAGAGCAGGTCGCGCGCCGGCGCGCGCTCCACGACCTCGCCGGCATACATGACCGCGATCTCGTCGCAGATCTGGGCCGCGAGCCGGAGATCGTGCGTGACGAACATCACCGCGGTGCCGTATTGGCGACAAAGATCGCCGAGCAGCGCCATGATGCGGGCCTGCGTGATGACGTCGAGCGCCGTCGTCGGCTCGTCGGCGATCAGCAGCTTGGGCCGGCTCGAGAAGGCCATCGCGATCAGCACGCGCTGGCACATGCCGCCCGAAAGCTCGTGCGCGTAGCGGCCGAGCAGCGCGTCGGGATCGGGAAGATGCACGGCCTCGAGCGCCGCGACCGCCTGCGCGCGCCGGTCGACGCGGCTGGAAACGCCGAGCTTCGCCAGATGCTCGTCGAACAGCGAGCCGACGCTGCGGACCGGGTTGAGCGACGTCATCGGCTGCTGCGGAATGAAGCCGATTTCGCGGCCGAGCAGCGCGCGGCGCTCCGCCGGCGACATGCCGAGCAGATCGCGCTCGGCGAAGATCATGGCGCCCTGGTCGACGCGGAACGCCGGCGGCAGGATGCCGCCGACGAGCCGGCCGATCATCGACTTGCCGGCGCCCGATTCGCCGACGAGGCCGAGCACGCCGCCGGGCTTCACCGACAGATCGATGTCGCGCAGCACGGCGACGCGGCCTTCGCCCGCCGGCGCCGTGACGACGACGCCCTGGATTTCCAGCAAGGCCTTCATTGGATGACGCGCTGGCGCAGCTTCGGATCGAGCGCGCGGCGCAGCCCGTCGCCGAGCAGATTGAAGCCGAGCACCGTGATGATGATCGCGAGGATCGGCAGCACGAGGCCCCACACCGACTGATACATGTGCTTGCGCGCATCGGCGATCATCACGCCCCAGGCCGGGATCGTCGATTCCACGCTCATGCCGACGAAAGACAGGATCGCCTCGACGATCACGGCGATGCCCATCTCGAGGCTCAGGATCGTGAGGATCAGCGGCGTGACCGCCGGCAGAACTTCGCGCCGGATCGTGCGCCAATGCGAGAACCCGGCGAGGCGCGCGGCGTCGATGTAGTCGTTGCGGCGGACGATGAGGACCTCGGCGCGCACGACGCGGCAGAATCGCGTCCAGTCCACGAGGATGATCGCGAGAATGACGTTGCGCAGCCCGACCCCGAACCCGACGATGAGGATCAGCGAGAGCACGACCGGCGGGAAGCAGAGCCACAGCTCGACCAGCCGCGAGATGATCCAGTCCACGACGCCGCCGAAATAGCCGGCCACGACCGCGAGCGCGGTTCCGAGGATCAGGGCGCCGGACGCCGCCGCCACCGCCACGATGATCGCGACGCGGCTGCCGTAGATGAGGCGCGACAGCGTGTCCTGTCCGAGATTGTCGGTGCCGAGGGGGTGCTCCCAGGTGCCGCCGGCCCAGACGGGCGGCGCCAGCTGGGCGAGGAAATCCGGCAGGTTGGGATCGTAGGGCGCCAGCAGCGGCGCGAAGATCGCCGCGAACACGATCACGGCGACGATGACGCCGCCGATGATGGCGCGGCGCCAGGGCCGGAGGCTCGCGCGCCGCCGCGGCGCCGGCACGGCGCCCGCCTGCCCCGCCGCCGCTTCGCTGCCGCTCATTTGGCGATCCGGAGTTTGGGGTTGAGCATCAGCGCCACGAGATCGACGCCGAGATTGATGAGCAGAACGGCGACCGCGTAGACGAGCGCCACGCCCTGGATGAGCGGCAGATCGGTGTTGGCGACCGCCTGCACCATGAGGCTGCCGAGACCGGGATAGGAGTAGATCACCTCGACGAGGAGCGTTCCGCCGAACAGGAACGAGAACTGCACGCCCATGAGATTGAGGGTCGGCAGGAACGCGTTCTTGAACGCGTGATGGATGAGGACCCGGCGCTCGGAGAAGCCGCGCAGCCGCGCCATCATCATGTAGTCCTCGTTGCCGACTTCCATCAGGCTCGAGCGCAGCACGCGCATCAGCAGCGGCGCGGTGCCGAGGGCGAGCGACATCGAGGGCAGCAGGAGGTGCGAGAGCGCGTTGAAAAACGCGCCGAAGCGCGCCTGCAGCAGCGTATCGACCAGGAGGAACCCGGTGATGCGGTCCACCGTGATGTTGGCGTCGAGCCGGCCGGTGAACGGCAGGATGTTCAGCGCCACGCCGAACAGCAGGATGAAGAAGATCGCCCAGAGGAATTCCGGGATCGACATGATCAGCGTGCTGGCGAAATCGGAGGCTGCCTCGCCGCGCCCGCCGGCCAGGCGATACATCAGCAGGCCGCCGGAGAGGCCGATGATCGTGGCGAAGATCGCAGCCATCAGCACGAGTTCGATCGTGGCCGGCAGCGCCTGGCCGATCAGGCGGGACACCGGCTGGGCGAAGGCGATGGATTTGCCGAAATCGGCCGCGGCCGCCTTCGCGAACCAGATCAAGAACTGCTCGTGGATCGGCAGCGTGAGGCCCATTTCGGCGCGCAGCGCCTCGATTTCGGCGCGCGTGGCGTTGGGCGGCACCGACATCGCGACGGGGTCCGCGGGGATCAGCCGCAGCACCACGAAGACCAGAATCGAGACCAGGAAGATCAGCGGCAGCGACACGCCGATGCGCCGCAGCGCGACGCCGAGAACGCCTCCGCTCATGATGCCCGATCGATCCTGCGGAAGGGTGAGCGGGAGGGCGGCACGCGCCGCCCTCCCCCGTGCATCAGCTCCACGACCAGTACTGCGGCAGGTTCCAGCCGTTCTTGTAGTCCACGGTCTTGAGGCCCTTCTTGTAGACGAACGTCATCACCGACTGGAGGAGCGGCATGACCGCGCCCTCGCTGGCGGCCTTCACGTTCACTTCCTTGTAGCCCTTGATGCGCGCGTCGTAGTCGACGACGCTGAAGAGCTTCATGATCTCGCCGCCGATCTTCTCGTCCTTCCAGGCCGAGAACGGCAGCTTGGGATGCAGCAGATAGCCCGCGAACATCTCCGGATCGCCGGTGGCATTGTCCCACGAGTAGAGAGTCGCCTCCGGCAGCTGGTTGCCGCGGTTCAGCTCGAAATATTTCGGCTGCTCGATGACCTCGATCTTCGCTTCGATCCCGACCCGCTTCCACATCTGCGCGATCGCGCGCGCGATGTCGTAATCGCCCGGGAAGACGCCGTTGAACGAGGCCATGCCGATCTGGATCGGCTTGGCGGGCGAGTAGCCCGACTTCGCCAGCAGCTCCTGCGCCTTCTTGGGATCGTAGGGGAAATTGAAGCCCTCGACGAAGCCCGGCGTGCCCGGCGTGGCCACCACCGAAAGCGGCACGGCCTTGCCGGCGAAGAGCGCGCGCGAGAGCGCGGCCTTGTCGATCGCATGGTGCGCGGCGAGGCGCACGTTCTGGTCGGCGAAGGCGCGGTCGCTGCGGATCTGCAGCATGATCACGCGCGTGATCGGCAGGATCTCGGACGTGAGGCCGGCCACCTTGCCGAGGCGCTCCACTTCGCGGATCGGCACTTCCGCCACCCAGTCGGCCTGGCCGGACTGGATCGCCGCCACGCGCGCCGACGGATCCTTCATGATCAGGATCGTGATCTTCTTGATCGACGGCTTCGGGCCCCAATACTTGTCGAACGCCTCGAGCACGATGCGCGAATTGCGTTCGTAGGAGACGAGCTTGTAGGGGCCGCTGCCGATCGGCTTCTCGGCGAACTTCTCGGGGCCGACTTCTTCCATGTAGTGCTTCGGCACGATGTAGTTCGCGAGGAACGACATCCACGGGATCACCGTCGGCATCGGCTGCGACAGGATCATCTGGCACTTGGTGGGCGATTCGACCTTGACGTCGGTGAGGTTGCGGAACACCGAGGCGAGATCGGACTTGTGGCCCTTTTCCTTGCGCTCGAGATAGGTGTAGCGGAAATCCGCCGTCGTGAGCTTCTTGCCGTCGTGCCACAGCACGTCGTCGCGGAACTCGAGATCGATGGTCTTGCCGTCGGCCGAGACCTTCCAGGCCTTGACCACCGCCGGGATCACCTTGAGATCCGGCGCCTGGGTGACCGGCTGGTCGAAGATCATCTTGTAGATCGACTGGATGCCGGGATTGGTCCGGATGATCGGATCGAAGGTGGGCGGATCGATCGGCCAGGCCATGACCAGGCTGTCCTTGGCCTGCGCCAGGAGCTCTCCGGGCAGCGCCAGGGCCGTGGCACCCGCAGCCGTCGTCGCGACGAAGCTGCGCCGTGAAATCTTATTCCGTTTCGACATGGTTGCTTCTCCCTCGTAAGGCAGGTGGGTGCCAGCCCGCGCCGGGGCGCTTGCCTCGCCGCCGCCGCGCCGCACTGTTAGATCAAAATCCGTGCCAATCGCCCGACCGCTCGAATGCGTCGGCGGCCCGGTAAATCGTGCTTTCGTCCCAGTGCTTGGCAATCAGCATCATGCCGACGGGCAACCCATCCCGCAAGGCGCAGGGAACGCTCATGGCCGGGTGCCCGGTGCAGTCGAATGCCGTGGTGTTCACGATCGGCATGAAGCCCGGCGTCATCTGCTCGGCGCGCGTGCCGTTGGGCGGCGGCAGCTTGACGCCGGCCACCGGCGAGGTGGGCATCAGCAGCAAATCGTAGCGGCCCAGGGCCTGATCGTAGGCATCGCGCAGCTGCGTGCTCAGATTTTGCGCTTTGGCGTAGTAGCGTCCGCGATAGGCGGAATGGATGTGTTCGCCGGCCAACACGCCCAGCTTCAGGATTTCGGAGAACATGTTGGAGCGCTGGCGCCAGGCCGAATGCGCCTCGAGCATGCTGGTGGCGTAGAGGCCCTTCCAGCCCTTGCCGAGCCCGTTCTCGTGGAACACGTGCTCGTAGACGCCCTCGATCGCGATGGCGGCCCAGATCGAAATGCCGACGCGGTGCATCGGGATCGACACGTCCTCGACCGTGGCGCCGAGCGAAGCCAGCCGCTTCGCCGCCTCGCGCACCGCCGCGTCGACGCGCGGCTCGCTGACGTCGTGCCCGAAGCCTTCCTTGACCACGCCGATGCGCAGGCCCTTCGCGCTCTGCCCCAGCGCCTTGGTGTAGTCCGCGGTGCGCGGCGCGTATTGGCGCGGATCGAGGCCGTCGGCGCCCGCGAGCACTTCGAGGTAGAGCGCATTGTCGGCCGTGCTGTTGGTCATCGGGCCGAGATGATCGAGCGTGGGCTCCACCGCGAAGGCGCCGGTGTAGGGCACGAGGCCCCAGGTGGGCTTCATGCCGTAGATGCCGCAGAACGCGGCCGGCAGGCGGATCGAGCCGCCCTGGTCGCCGCCGATCGCGAGATCGACCTGGCGCGCGGCCACCAGCGCCGCGCTGCCGGAGGAGGAGCCGCCGGTGGTGTATTCGGGATTGTGCGGATTGCGCGTCGTGGCGATCGCGTTGGTGTGGCTGCTGCCCGAATAGCAGAAATACTCGCAGTGGGACTTGCCGAGGATCGTGGCGCCGGCATCGAGCGTGCGCGTGACGACCGTGGCGTCGATTTCGGGCACGTAGCCCTGCAAGGTGGAGGCGCCGTTCATGAGCGGCACGCCGGCCACGCAGATATTGTCCTTGATCGCGACCGTCTTGCCCTTGAGCTTGCCGCTCGCGGCGCCCTCGATACGGCACAGCACGTACCACGCGCTGTAGCGGTCTTCCTCGGGCGTGGACGGGCGCCAGGCGCCGCGCGGATATTTCACCGGCGGCATTTTTTCCGGCATCCGGTCGAGCACCTTGAAATGCTGCTCGATCGTGTCGCCGATGATCGCCGTGAATTCGGCCACGTCGGCGGGATCGAGCGCGAGACCGACGCGCTCCGCCGCCGCCGCGATTTCCTTTTGTGTCGGACGTTTCGCGCTCATCCTGCCGCTCCCCCGCACCGTGCCGCCGCGCCGACGCTATGCCGCAAGACGGCGCCGCTGCAAACCCAAACTTGCGAGGGCCCGCCCCCCGCGGCCCCGGTTTAGCGGATCAACGCCGGGGATCAGCCCGCGGCCAGCCCGTCGTGAAACGCGGCGAGCACGTGGTGGAACGCGGCGCGATCCTCGCGGAACGGGAAATTCCCGGTGCGGTTCAGCACGTGCAGCT
>CAZUYG010000105.1:0-8393 GCA_964624265.1 uncultured Candidatus Odyssella sp. | reverse complement strand
CGAGGATCGCCGCCAGCACGCGTTCGGCGGTGAACGGCATACGCTCCATCCGTGCGCCGAGTGGACACAGCGCGTCGTTCACCGCGCACCACATCGCCGCCGAGGCGCCGACCGTGCCGGCCTCGCCCGCGCCCTTGATGCCGAGCGCGGTGCCCGGCTGCGGCGTGGAGACGTGGCCCACCTCGATCGGCGGCATATTGTCGGCGCGCGGCATCGCATAGTCCATCAGCGATCCGGAGAGAAGCTGCCCTTCGCCGTCATAGACGCAATGCTCCAGCAGCGCGCAGCCGAGCCCCTGCACGATGCCGCCGCGCAGCTGGCCGTCGACGAGAGCGGCGTTGATCACCCGCCCGCAATCCTCGACCACCCAGTGCTTCAGCAGCGTGATGACGCCGGTCTCGCGGTCGATCTCGAGCAGGCAGCCCTGCACGCCGTTGGCCGCGAAATACGGCGCCGCCGGCACGAAGCTCTGCGTCGCGGCCAGCTTCGGGGCCACGCCGCCGGGCAGCAGATCGGGCTGGAAATGCGCGATGCGGCAAAGCTCGGCCAGCGCCATGCGTTCGGCGCCGCCGCCGGCGTCGACGATCGCCGCGCCGCGGATATCGAGCGCTTCCGGTTTCGCCTGCAGCAGCGGCGCCGCCAGTTCGAGCAGATGCGCGCGCAGGTCGCGCGCGGCGCGGTGCGCCGCTTCGCCGCCGATCGGCAGGCCGCGCGAGGCATAGGCGCCGCCGCCATACGGGCCGGCGCTGTCGCCCGCCTCGACCGCGACGTGCTCCATCGGCACGCCGAGCGCCTCGGCCACGATCGCGGCGACTCCGGTGAGCGTGCCCTGCCCCTGATCCGAGCAGCCGACCGCGCAGCGCACCATGCCGGCGGGATCGATCTTCACGGTCGCCGAATCCTGCGCGGCGATGCGGACATTGGCGGGCCCGTAGAGAAACGCGCCGGGCGCCGTCATCTCGAGGAACGTCGCGACGCCGATACCGGTCAGGCGGCCGGAATCGCGCGACCACTTCTGCGCCGCGCGCAGCCCCGCATAGTCCATGCGGGCGACGAGGGCATCGAGGCACGGCTGGAGCGAGACCGCTTCGAGCCGCAGGCCGCCCGCGGTGGTGAGCGGCAGGGCCTCGGCGCGGTGATAGGCGCGGCGGCGGAACTCGACCGGATCGACGCCGAGCGCGTGCGCGGCCTCGTCGACCAGCACTTCGGTGACCGCGCAGCCGACCGGCTGGCCGACCCCGCGATAGGAGCCGGTGGGCACCTTGTTGAGATAGGCGACGCGCGCCCGCGCGCGCTGCGCGCCGACGCGGTAGGGGCCGCCGATCATCATGCCGGCGAGCGTGGCATCGCCGACGCTGCCGCGCGGATAGATCGAATAGGCGCCGGCCGCGCACAGGATATCGGACTCCAGCGCCGTGATCGTGCCGTCGGCCCTGGCGGCGAGCTTCGCCGAGATCTCGAACTCGCGCGCATGCGCGTCGGACACGAACGCCTCGGTGCGGCGCGATTCGAAACGCACCGGGCGGCCGAGCAGCTTCGCCAGCGCAACCGTCGCCAATTCGTCGGGATAGACGTGCAGCTTGATGCCGAAGCCGCCGCCGACATCGCGGCAGACGACGCGCACGCGATGCTCCGGAATGCCGAGCAGTCGCGCGAACACGTCGTGCATCTGGTGCGGCACCTGATGCGACTGCCACACCGCGAGCGAATCCTCGATCGGATCGTAATCGGCGAGAATGACGCGGGCCTCGAGCGGCACGCCGGTGTGGCGGTTGAAGCCGAAGCGGCGCTCGACCACGGTTTCGCCCTGCGCGAGCTCCGCGGCGACATCGGCCTTGCCGAGCGCGCGGTCGAGCGCGCGATTGTGGCCGAGCGACGGATGCACGAGCGCCGCGCCCTCGCGCAGCGCCGCCGCCGCATCGAGCGCGGCCGGCAGCTCTTCCCATTCCACCGCCAGCGCCTCGACGGCATCTTCGGCGGCGGCGGGCGTTTCGGCGACGACGGCGGCGACCGGCTCGCCCTGCCAGCGCGCGACGCCGTCGGCGAGCGGCGATTGCGGCGGCGAGACGTGATCCGGCGCGTTCGCCATCGCCGTCAGCATCGGCTTGCAGACCGGCGCGAGATCGGCGGCCGTCGCGACGAGCAGAACGCCCGGCATCGAACGCGCGGCCTCGCCATCGATCGAAACGACGCGCGCGTGCGCGTGTGGGCTGCGCAGGAAGGCGACGTGTGCCATGCGCGGCGGCGCGAGATCGCCGGTGAAGACGCCGCGGCCGGCAACCAGGCGCCGCGTCTCGCGGCGCGGAACGGATGCGCGCTCAGACACGGCTCGGCAGCCAGGTGGCGATGGACGGCACGAAGAAGATCAGGACGAGCAGCAGCAGGCCGAACAGCATGTAGGGGAGCGCCGCCCGGATCACCTCGCCCATCGTGATCTCCGGCGGCGCCACGCCCTTCATCGTGAACAGCAGCAGCCCGAACGGCGGCGAGAGCAGGCCGAGCTGCATGCACACGAGGTACATGATGCCGAACCACACTTCGTCGAAGCCGAATTTCTTCACCAGCGGCATGAACAGCGGGACCGTGAGCATCATGATGCTGGCCTGGTCGATGAACAGGCCGAGCAGGATGAGCAGGATCATCATCCCGATCAGGATCGCCGTCGGCGAAAAGCCCGATTCGGTGACGACGGCCGCGATGCCGTTGGTGGCGCCGGTGAAGGCGAGGATCTGCGAAAAGGTCGTGGCGCCGAGGATGATGAACATGATCATCCCGGTGACGCCGGCCGTGCTCATCAGCGCCTCGATGAGGGCGCGCGGCTTGAGCGCGCGGAAGGCCGCGGCGTAGGCCATCGTCGCCGCCGCGCCGACCGCCGCCGATTCCGTCGGCGTCGCCCAGCCGAGGACCATGCTGCCGATCACCATGAACATGATGAAGACCAGCGGGACGACGTATCGCAGCGTCGGGCCCCAGACGATCCAATACCAGCGCCGGTAGATTTGCGAGAGCGCGCAGCGGAGCGCGACGCCGATGGCGATTGCCGCGACCCATGCGCCGAGGCCCTCGTACCACTCCCCGAAAACCGCGGCGGCCACGCCGATTCCAAACGAGACGAGCGCCACGGCCGGCACCGGCGGCACGACGCCATCGGGCAGCTTGGCGCCTTCGTCGGACGGGGCCAGCTCCGGCTTCAGCCAGCCGATCGTGACGATGTAGGCGATGAACACGGCCGACAATATGAGGCCGGGGATCAGCCCGCCGATGAGCAGGCCGGTGATCGAGATCCCCGAAAGGCCGCCCAGCAGGACCGCGAGGCCGGACGGCGGAATCAGCATGTCGACGCCGCCGATCGCCATGATCGGCCCCATCGCCAGCTTCTTTTCGTAGCCGCGCTTCAGCATCTCGGGCAGCAGCAGCGCGCCCAGCATCGCGGTGGTCGCGATCGTCGAGCCGGAGACGGCGGAGAAAATGGTGCCGGCGACGAGCGCGATCACGGAAAGGCGCGCCGGCACGCGGCGCACCACGAGGCTCACCGCGTCGATCGCCTTGATGGCGAGCCCGGTGTGGAACAGCACGTCGCCCATCAGCAGGAACATGGGGATCGGCGTGAACGCGAAGTTCGACACCGAGTTGACCATGTTGCGCGCGAGCTGCAGCAGCCCGACCTCGCCGCCGAGGAAGAAGAACGCGCCGACCACGTTGACCGCGATGAACGCGAACGCGACCGGCACGCCGAGGACCAGCAGGGCGCTGACGCCGCCGATCAGCAGAACGAGCGCTTCGCTCCAATGCATGGTCAGACCGAGCCGCCTTCGCGGCGCGCCTGGCGCGGGCCGGTGAGGATGCGCTGCAGGCGGAAGACGAACTCCACGGCCAGCAGCACGAACATGACCGGCAGCGGCCAGAGGACATACCACTCCGCGAAGATCAGATTCTTCACGACGAGCGTGTCGCCGCGCCAGCTCCGCAGCACCATCGCGACGCTGTACCACGACATGAGCAGCGAGAGCGCCAGGCCGACGAGATCGCAGAAAATTTCCATCATCCAGCCGGTGGCCGGCGGCGCGCGCACGACGAGGATATCGACGCGGATGTGCTGCCCGCGCCGCAGCAGCCACGGCGCCGCGAAGGCCGAGGCGAAGAACATGGCGTATTCGGTGAGTTCGACGCTGGCGGGCAGCGTGACGCGGAAGATGTTGCGCAGCACGACGTCGGCGACGATGAGGGCCGTCATCGCGAGAACGAGCAGCGCCGCGATGGCGCCGAACAGCCCCAGAACGCGACCGTACGCCTTCGCCAGCGCCGGCATGCCCGCCTACCCGGCCTTCGCGGGCGCCCGGCGCGTGCCGGAATGCGCCGCCCCGTCAGCCGCGCGGCCCGCGGCGCGTTCCGCGCGCATTGCCCGCTATTGCTTCGTGAGCAGCTTGCGCAGCGCGGGCACGTGCTGCGGGCTCAGCTTGGCCAGCGCTTCCCAATAGATGTCGTGCGCGCGCTTGCGGAAATCCGGCCCCATCTCGACGACCTTGACGCCGCCCTTTTCCTGGATCTCGAGTTCCTTCGCGTTGATCTCGTCGCGCCACTTCGGCCATTCGCCCTCGAGCCACACCGCCATCTCGGTGAGGAAATCCTGCTGCTTCTTGTCGAGCTTCTTCCAGCGGTCGAGGTTCACCATCAGGTTGACGATCACGTTGTAGAAGCCGGGGTCGTAGCGGAACTTCGTGAGCTTGGTCCAGCCGAAGTCCTGGATGCCCCAGCGCGGCCAGCCATAGCCGTCGACGACGTTGCGCTCGAGCGCGGTGTAGACCTCGCCCGGCGGCAGCGTCACCGTCTGCGCGCCGAGATCCTCGAAGAAGCGCTTGAAGTTCGGCGTCGACCGCAGCCGCATCCCTTCGAACGGCTTCGGACCCGCCTTGTGCGGCTTCGTGGTGTAGACGTGGAACGCGACGCCGTCGGCATAGGCCGTCAGCAGCCAGACGTTCATCTTCTCGTTGTGCAGCCGGTTGAGGTAGGCGAGCGCGCCGTTCTTGCGCTGCTCGGAAACCGGAAGGTCGGCGAGGATCGCGGTTTCGCCCTCGACCATGGTGCCGACGTAATAGGCCGGCGGACCCGAATGCATGTCGACGACGCCGGACTTCACCGCGTTCCACTGCTCGAAGGTCGGCACGGCCTCGGGGCCGACGACGGTGATCTGCAGCGTTCCCTTGCCGCGCTTGTTCACCTCGTCGACCCAGCGCTTGAAGATCTGGCCGTAATTCACCGAGAGCGGCAGGAACGAGGCGGCGCGCAGCGTGACCTCTTGCGCGCCGGCCGGCGTGGCGGCGAGCGCGAGAACGGCGGCGGCGGCGCCGAGCATGCGGCGTGACATCATGTGAATCTCCCGAACCGAGATGACGACGGGCGGCGGAGCGCGTTAGGGCTTCGTGACGAGCTTGCGCAGCGCGGGAATGTGCTGCGGGCTCTTCTTCGCGAGGTCTTCCCAATAGGCGTCGTGCGCGCGCTTGCTGAACCAGGCGCCGAGATCGACGTATTGCACGCCGGCGTCCTTCTGGATCTTGTCCTCGTCGGCATTCTGCGCTTCGCGCCATTTCGGCCATTCGTCGTCGAGCCACGCCGCCATGTCGTTGAGCAGCTTCTTCTGCGGCGCGCCGAGCTTCTTCCACGCGTCGAGATTCACGAGCACGTTGACGTTCACGTTGAAGAAGCCGGGGCCGTAGCGGAATTTCGTGACCGGCAGCCAGCCGAGGTCCTTGATGCCCCAGCGCGGCCAGCCATATCCCTGCACGACCTTGCGCTCGAGCGCCGTGAACACTTCGCCCGGCGGCAGCGAAACGGTGCGCGCGCCGAGGCTTTCGAAGAACACGCGATAGAGCGGCACCGAGCGCAGCGTGAGCCCGGCCATCGGCTTGTCCTTGTCGTCGGCCTTGGCCGGCGTCGTCGTGTAGACGAAGAACTTCACGCCGTCGCCGAGGCCGGCGAGCAGCACCGCATTCATCCTCTCCTGGTGCAGCTTGTCGAGATAGGCCCAGGCGCCGTTCGCGCGCAGCTCCTTGATCGTGCGCTCCGAAAGGCTGAGCGACTCGCCCTCCCACATCGTGCCGGTGTAGAAGGTGGGCGGCCCGTAATGCATCTGGATGACGCCGCTCTTCACGGCGTTGGGCTGCTCGGGGACCGGGATCGCCTCGGGACCGACGGCGTCGATCTGCAGCACGCCCTTGCCGCGACGGTTGGTTTCGTCGACCCAGCGCTTGAAATGAACGCCGAAGCTCTGCGTCAGCGGCAGGAAACTCGCCGCCTTGAACCGCACTTCCTGCGCGCCGGCCGGCGCGGCCCAAACGACCGCGGCCACGGCCGCCATTGTCACGATTGCCCGCATCTTGCTCCCCCTCAGACGCCGTCAATGACCGGATGCCCGACTATAAGGCCGGGCCCAATCCTGAGCAACATTCAATATTGCAGGATTCGTGCCAGCGGCCGCTAGCGGCGCACGATTTCGCGCGTCGCCATCGGATTGTGGCGATTGCCTTCCGTGAATGCAGGGAAGCGCAGGAAGTCGGCGCGCATCTCGGCGCGGATCGGCGATTGCAGCGCCGCCGTCGCGGCTTCGGCGCTGTCGAACACGACCTTGTTGCGCTGCATGTGCTCCGCCTTCGGCCATGGCAGGGCGGTCACCCAGTCGATGCGCGTGTAGAGCTCGAGCTCGCGGATTCCGGGGAGGCGCCGCATCAGCGGCACGTGGCTCTCGAAATAGAAGCCGAGCCACGCATTCAGATCATCGGCCTTGCCCGGATAATGGATGATGTCGGAGCACGGAAATTCGCCTTGCGGCGTGCGGAAGACGGGATCCGGCACGGCATGGGGCCGCGCGAGCATCGCCTGCTGCGCGGCGCCGCTCTTGTCGACGCTCGGCAGCGCGTCCGGCGCGGCCAGCGCCTGGAGCGCGCCGTTCCGGCCGGCCGCGGCTTCGAGCGGCGCGATCGCGTCGAAATAGAGCTGGAACGCGAGCTGCGGCGGCGGCGGATATTCCACGAATGGATCGGGCGCCTTGTCGGGCGTGAACACGAGCCCGCGGCGCAGCTCCGGAATGCCGCGCACGATCTCGATCGCCCGCGCGAGATCGGAATCGCTCGTGCGCGCTTTGGCATCGCGTCCGCCGGTGCGTGCGTAGAACGTCAGGAACAGCGTGAACATCAGGGCTCCCCAGCGCAATCCCGCGCTTGACAAAGCGGCCCGCGAACGAACACTTGCGGGCGCGGATCCAATCTCTCACGAAAAGGCTGGCCATGGCGAAACTCCGCCACATCGCGATGCAGGTTCCCGACATCGAGCGGGCCGCGCGCTTCTACGAGACGTGCTTCGACCTGAAGCGCGTGCACCAGGCCGAGAGCCCGATCGGCAACGCGATCATGCTTTCGGACGGCGTGATGAACCTCACGCTGCTGACTTTTCCCGACGGCAAGGGCGGCCAGAAGAACGGGCCGGACTGGGCCGGCCTGCACCATTTCGGCTTCCTCGTCGACAGCGAGGCCGAAACCAAGGCCCGCATCGAGAAGGCCGGGGGCGCGTTCTTCATGACGCTGCCGCCCTACCCGGGCGTCGATGCCGAGGCGAAGTACAAGGACGTGAACGGCGTCGTCTTCGACATCTCCGAGCACGGCTGGCACAACTCCGGCGAAGGCAAGCGCAAGGGGTAGTCTCTCGGCCGCGCCCGCCTTTCGCGCTGCGCGCAAAACCGAATATGGTTCAAGTTAGGGTTCCGCGAGCGCGGGGGTCAAGCCTGCCATGAAGATCACGGCCATTCGCGAGACGATGGTGCCGCTCTCGGCGCCGATGCGCAACGCCGACATCGCGTTCGACGCGATGACGGCGAGCGCCGTGGCCGTTTACACCGACCGGATCGTGGACGGCCGCCCGCTCGTGGGCCTCGGCTTCGATTCGATCGGCCGCTACGGCCATGGCGGCCTGCTGCGCGAGCGCTTCATTCCCCGCCTGCTCGCGGCGAAGCCCGAGGACTACGCGGCGGCGGCGGGCGGCGCGATCGACCCGCTGCGCGCCTGGGCGGTGATGATGCGCAACGAGAAGGCGGGCGGGCATGGCGACCGGGCCGGCGCCGTGGGCGTTCTCGACGCCGCGCTTTGGGACCTCGCCGCCAAGGCCGAGGGCAAGCCGCTGTGGCGCGTGCTCGCCGACCGCTTCAACGGCGGCCGCGCGCCCGCGCGCGTGCCGACCTATGCCAGCGGCGGGCACTACCGCGACGGCGCGGACGAGGCGAAGGCGATCGCCGCCGAACTTTCCGCCTATCGCGCGCTCGGCTACACGCAGTTCAAGATCAAGGTGGGCGGCGCGACGCTGGGCCGCGACAAGGCGCGGATCGAAGCCGCGCTCGCGGTCGCCGG
>CAZUYG010000104.1:0-8416 GCA_964624265.1 uncultured Candidatus Odyssella sp. | reverse complement strand
CATCTGCAGGAGATTCCGCTGGCCGCGCTGCTCGGCGTTTCGCGCACGCCGGTGCGTGCCGCGCTCGCGACGCTCGCCTCCGAAGGGCTGCTCGATTACGCGCCGAAGCGCGGCTACACCGTCCGCCGCTTTTCGATGGCCGAGATCGCGGCGGCCCACGAGGTGCGCGCGAACCTCGAGGGCATGGCGTGCCGCTACGCCGCCGAGCGCGGCCTCGACGCGGAATCCGCGCGCGAGCTGGAGCGGATACTCGCGATCGGCGACGAAATCCTGTCGAAGGGCCGCCTCGTCGACGGCGACCGCGAGCCGTGGACCGACATGAACGACCTGTTCCACACGCGCATCATCGCGCTGAGCGGCAACCGCCTGCTCGCCGATCTCATCGACCGCACCTGCCGCGTTCCGCTCGCCTCGGCGCGCGTGATCCACTGGTACGACTACGATCTGCTGAAGGGCTCGCACCTTCTGCACCATCGCATCTATCGCTATATCCGCGAGCAGCGGCCGGTGGATGCCGAGGCGCTGATGCGCGAGCACATCTATCAGGGCATCGACCAGATCCGCCGGCGCGTCGAGCCGGCCGGCCGCGCCTCCGACCGCACGCCTTCGACCACGAACCTTCTGACCGAGTGAGGAATCCGATGCTCGTCAAATCGCTGCATCACGTCGCCTACCGCTGCAAGAACGCCAAGGAGACCGCGGAGTTCTACACGCGCGCGCTCGGGCTCAAGTACAAGATGGCGGTCTCGGCCGACACCGTGCTCTCCACCGGCGAATACAGCCCGCATTTCCATCTGTTCTTCGAGATGGAGGACGGCAGCTCGGTGGCCTTCTTCGAAGTGCCCGAGTCGCCGGAGATGGGCTTCGATCCGAACACACCGGATTGGGTGCAGCATCTCGCGCTGCGCGTCGGCTCGATGGACGAGCTGATCGCCGCAAAGAAGCGGCTGCAGGACATGGGCATCGAGGTGCTCGGCCCGGCCGATCACAAGATCTGCCAGTCGATCTATTTCCACGATCCGAGCGGCCACCGGCTCGAGCTCACCTATCCCACCGAGACGCCCGAGATGTGCGCATCGATGGAAAAGGCCGCGCCGACAATGCTCGATCAGTGGAACAAGACGAAGCGCGCCGTGCCGAACGCGATCTGATCCGTACCGCGGGAGGTAGAGCGGGATGGCGCGGCTCGGCGGCAAGGTGGCGATCGTCACCGGCGGCGGCTCCGGCATGGGGCGGGCGACGGTGAAATTGTTCGTCCAGGAAGGCGCCAAGGTCGTCGCCACCGATCTCGACGGCGCCAGCGTCGCGTCGCTGGCCGCGGAGTGCGGGTCCGCGGTGCGGCACATCGAGCACGACGTTGCCGACGAAGCCGGCTGGGCGCGCGTCGTCGATCTCGCCAAGAGCGCGTTCGGCGGCTTGCATGTCCTCGTGAACAATGCGGGATGCGCGCTCGAGGGCACGCCCGAGAACACGCCGCTCGAGACCTGGCGCCGCGTCCACGCGGTCAACGTCGAGGGCGTTTTCCTCGGCTGCCGCGCCGCGATCCCGGCGATCCGCGCCAGTGGCGGCGGCAGCATCGTGAACGTCGCCTCGCGCGCCGCGATCCGCGCGGCGCCGCCGCATCTCGCCGCCTATGGCGCGAGCAAGGGCGCGGTGCACGAATACACGATGACGGTCGCGATCTATTGCGCGCGCGCCGGCCACAACATCCGCTGCAACTCGATCAACCCCGGCGCCATCGACACGCCGCTCTTGCAGGCAAGCTTCGCGCAGGCCGAAGATCCGGCGCAGCGCCGGAAGATGATCGTCGGCCGCGTGCCGATGGGGCGGATGGGGCTGCCGATCGATATCGCCTATGCGGCGCTCTATCTCGCCTCCGATGAATCCGCCTACGTAACGGGCGCAGAAATAAACGTGGACGGCGGCGTGGCCGCCGCCTGATCTTGCAGGGAGGAGCACCGTGAACGCACCGGTCGTGTATCTCGTGAAATTCTGGGTGAAGCCCGGCGGCGAGAAGAAGGTGTTCGACTGGCTCGACGGCGGGCATTTGCAGGACGTCGTGGCGCAGCCCGGATTCCTGTGGGCGAGCCGCTACAGGCTCACCGAGCCCGACAAGGACGGCTGGCCGGCCTATGCGATGATCTACGGCGTGAAGTCGGCCGAGGCGCTGCGCGCCTATTTCGCGAGCGCCGCCACGAAACGCTACGTGCAGGAGCGCGCCCAGCTCGGCCTCGACCCGCTGTTGAGGATGGACCGTAACTGGGGCACGCTGGAAATCGCCGTGGACGCCCCCGCGAAAGCGGCTTAATGCCTTTCGACGCCGTGCCGTAGAAGACGACGCCTGATCGAGGGAATTCACCGAGGGAGGAGACGATGTTGAAACTGACGACACTGCGCGGCGCGCTGCTCGGCGCCGCGGCGATGCTTGGCGCGATGGCGCCGGCCCACGCCGAGGTCGGTATCACCGACACCGAGATCACGATCGGCCTGTTCGCGCCGATGTCGGGCCCGCTCGCGGCCTTCGGCTTCGATCCGCTCCAGGCGGCGAAGATGTGGTACGAAGAGGCCAACAAGAAGGGCGGCATCCACGGCCGCAAGTTCAAGATCATCGTCGAAGACGACAAGTGCAGCCCGACCGAGGTCGTCGCCGTCGTCAAGAAGTTCATCTCCGTCGACAAGGTGTTCATGGTGCATGGCGGCTCGTGCACCGCACCCTCCGTGGCGGCGCAGGAGACGGTGACGCGCGAGAAGGTTCCGTTCGTGATGCTGAACGCCGCCGGCGACGGCGCCGTTTTCCCGGCAACGCGCTACGTGTTCGGCTCCTTCGGCGGCACGCAACGCACGGTCGGCGGCACGATCATCGAATTCGCCGTGAAAGAGCTCAAGGCGAAGCGCATCGCCTTCATCTCGCATGACGACGATTTCGGGAACTCGAACACCTCGACGGCCGTGGCGGTCGCGAAGCGCCTCGGCGTCGAGATGGTCGCGGTCGAGCGCATCTCGCCGCGCATCTCCGACGTCACCGCGCCGATGCTGAAGGTGCGGCAGGCCAATCCCGACATCGTCATCAGCACGGCCTATCCGGCGCCCGCGGTGCTGATCACGAAGAAGTACCAGGAATACGGCATGACCAAAGTGCCGATCGTGATCGCCGTGCAGGGCATCCCGGTGCCTTCGGTGTTCGCGAAGAACGTCGGCAACGACGCGGCGCTCGCGAACCTCTATTACGGCTCGCCGCTGAACGACCTCACCGATGGGCCGAAGCAGCAGAAGTGGATCCAGATGTACAAGCAGTACTATCCGGACCGCACGCCGGGCGCTTTCATGACCTACGGCCTGCCCTCGGCCATGGCGATCACGCGCGCCTTCGAGAAGGCGGGCAAGGGCGTGACCCGCGAGTCGTTCATCGACGCGCTCGAGACGCTCGACTTCGACAGCGAGGTGACGGCCGGGCCGACCGCGTTCGCCAAAGACCGGCGCGACGCCCACCGCGCTTCGGTGTTCATCAAGTTCGACGGCAAGACGCACAAGCTGATGGGCGGCGCCTATTTCTGGAACGGGAAAGACGGCATGTGACCGAGGATGAAGCGGGCGCGGCGCGCGTAACCCGCGCGCCGCGCCCCGTTTCCGTCGGCAGGCCAACATGACGGCTTTTCTGCAGGCGCTGGCGAGCGGCGTCGTGACCGGGTGCGTCTTCGCCCTGATCGCGCTTTCGCTGGTGATCATCTACAAATCGACCGACGTCATCAATTTCGCCGGCGGCGAAGTGGTGATGATCGGCGGCTATCTCGGCATGTTCGCCCTCCTGTGGCTGGGCCTGCCGTACATCCTGGTTTTCGTCTTCGGCGCCGTCGCCACCTTCGTCATCGGCGCGCTGTTCGACCGTGTCGTGCTCGACAAGGTGCTCGGCCGCTCGCTTCCCGGGCAGAGCATCCTGGTCGCGATGGTCATCGCGACGGTCGGCCTCTCCTACGTGCTGAAGGGCTCCGTTCGCGTCGTTCCCTACACCGAGGAGCCGCGCGGGCTGCCGCCGGTGTTCACGGGCGATCCGATCTTCCTCGGCGACATCGTTTTGCAGCGGCAGGACGTCGCCATCGTGGTCATTTCGATCCTGATCATGGTCGCGCTGTGGGCGTTCTTTTCGTTCACCTTCACCGGCAAGGCCTTGCGCGCGACGAGCCAGAACCCGCGCGCAGCCGCCCTCGTCGGCGTTCCGGTGCGGCGGATGCGCATGGCGATCTGGGGGCTCGCCTCGGCGCTCGCCGCGGTCGCCGGCATCCTGCTGGTGCCGAAGCTGCTGATGACGCCCGACAACATGGGCGTCTACGTCGTCCTCGCCTTCGCCGCCGCCATCATTGGCGGGTTCGCCAGCCTGCCCGGCTGCATCGTCGGCGGCGTCGTGCTCGGCGTGATCCAGAACTTCTCGGGACTTTATCTTTCGTCGCAGGCGATCTCGGTGGCGCCGTTTCTCGTGATCATGCTGGTGCTGGTGCTGAAGCCGCAGGGCCTGTTCGGCGGCAAGCCCAAGGCCAAGAAGGTCTAGCGGTGTTCGGGTCGCCGTCCCTCGCGCGCCTGGCGCCTCTTCTGCTGCTGCTCGCGATCGGCTTCGTGCTGCCGCGCCTCGTGCCCGAGTATTTCCTGCTGCTCGGCAACGTGCTGATGATGTATGCGGTGCTGGCGATCGGCCTCGACCTGCTGCTCGGCTGGGCCGGCCAGTTCGCCTTCGCGCACATCGCCTTCTACGGCATCGGCGCCTACGCGACGGTGCTGTTCCAGTCGCGCCTCGACCTGCCGCTGATCGTGGCGCTGCCGCTGGCCGCGATCCTGGCCGGCGTCGTCGGCTTCCTGATCGGGCTTCCCGCCACGCGCCTGCGCGCCGTCTATCTGGCGCTCGCCACCTTCGCCTTCGCCGAGGGCGCGCAATGGGTGTTCAACACCTGGGACGCCGTGACACACGGCGCCGACGGGCTCCGCATCCGGCCGCCCACGCTGTTCGGCTACGTGATCGACAGCGACATCCGCGCGTTTCCGGCGCTGGCCGTGGTTCTGGCCGTGGTCATCGCCGCCACGATGTATCTGACGCAATCGAAGCTCGGCCGCTCGATGTGCGCGGTCCGCGACAGCGAGCACGCGGCCGCCGCCTCCGGCATCGACGTCGCGCGGACCAAGGTCTTCGCCTTCACCATCTCCGCGGTTTACGCCGGCATCGCCGGCGGCATGTATTCGATGTTCCGCACGACGGTGAACCCCGAGACCTTCGGCTTCGAGCAGATCGTCCTGGTGCTGTCGATGGTCGTCGTCGGCGGGCTCGGCTCGCTGCCCGGCGTTCTCATCGGCGTGGCCCTGCTCGGCCTGCTGCCCGAGATCATGCGCACGACAATGCGCAGCATCCTCGTCTATCGCGAGCTCGTTTACGGGCTCATCCTGATCCTCGCGATGATGTACATGCCGCGCGGCATCTGGGGCGTCGTCATGCGAAAGCGGAGGGCCAAGCGATGACCCAACCGCAATTCGCCCTCAGCAATGTCAGCGTGCGCTTCGGCGGCATCCACGCGCTTCAGCGATTCTCGATGGAGGTGCAGGCGGGCACGATCCACGCGCTGATCGGCCCGAACGGGGCCGGCAAGTCGACGGTGTTCAACTGCGTTTCGCGCTTCTACACGCCGAACGAGGGCGACATCACGTTCGAGGGGCGCTCGCTGGTGGCGCTGCCGCCGCACGCGATCGCCGGCCTCGGCATCGCCCGCACCTTCCAGAACATCGAGCTCTGCCGCAGCCTCACCGTGCTCGAGAACGTGCTGATCGGCATGAGCCCGCGTATCCGCGGCTACGTGCCGTTCGCGCCGAGCGGCCGGCGCACCGCATCGGAGCGTGCGGCGGTTGCCGAGGCCGAGGCGCTGCTGGCGCGCACCGGGCTCCTCGAGCTCCGCGACGTGCCGGCCGAGGCGCTCGACTTCGGCCACCAGAAGAAGCTCGATCTCGCGCGGGCGCTTGCCGCCAAGCCGAGGCTACTGCTGCTCGACGAGCCGGCCGCCGGCCTGCGCAACCGCGAGATCGCGGCGCTCGACGCGCTGCTCGTCGACCTCGCCCGGCAGCAGGGCATCACGATCGTCCTCGTCGAGCATGTGATGCAGCTCGTCATGGCCGTGGCCGACCGCATCACGGTGCTCAATTTCGGCCAGAAGATCGCCGAAGGCACCGGCGCCGAGGTGCGCCGGAATCCGCAGGTCATCGAGGCCTATCTCGGGCAGGGCCATGCTTGAGCTCTCCGGCATTTCGGCGAGCTACGGCGCGGTGCGGGCGCTCGAGAACGTGTCGCTGACCGTTCCGGCCGGGCGCATCGTGTGCCTGCTCGGCGCGAACGGCGCGGGCAAGACGACGACGCTCAACTGCATCTCCGGCGTCGTGCCGCTGACCGCCGGCACAATCCGCTTCGAGGGCGACGACATCACCGGCTGGCCGATCGACCGCATCGTCGCGCGCGGCATCGTGCAGGTGCCGGAAGGCCGCGAGATCTTCCCGGAGCTCACCGTCGCCGACAATCTGCTGCTCGGCACCTGGCTGCGGCGGCGCAAGGGAAGCGCGGCGCGCGATTTCGAGCGCATCTACGACTATTTCCCGCGCCTCAAGGAGCGCGCCCGCCAGCTCGCCGGCACGCTCTCGGGCGGCGAACAGCAGATGCTGATGATCGGCCGCGCCCTGATGGCCCAGCCGAAGCTTCTTCTGCTCGACGAGCCGAGCCTCGGCCTATCGCCGCTGCTCGTGCAGCAGCTCTTCGGCATCATCGCGCGCGTGCATGCCGACGGCGTGCCGATCCTGCTCGTGGAGCAGAACGCGGCGGTGGCGCTCGCCGCCAGCCATCACGCCTACATCATCGAGAACGGCGAGATCAGGCTCGACGGCCCGGCGCGCGATCTCGAGCAGAACGACGAAGTGAAGGCGGCGTATTTGGGCGCGTGAGCGGACTCGCGTCCGGTCCGTGCACCTGCGCCGCGCCCGTTCAGCTCAAGCCCGCAAGTCTCTTCAGCCGGTCGAACGTGGCGCCTACCGCCTTGAGCGAATCGGCGAAGACCCGCGGCTCGGAAAGATCGCGGATTTCCGCGAGACGCCGGCGCAGCCCCTCCGCGGAAACCTCCATGGGATCGTCGATGTCGATGCCGCGGCTTTCGACGATTCGCGCAACGGCGAAATGCCCGCCGCCGGCGATCAGAATTTCGCCCGACAGCGGGCAGTCGTCGCTCGCCAGCAGCGCGACGGCCTCGGCCGCCTGGGCCGGATCGATCAGCGGCGCGATCTCGTTCGGAAAGTGGTGGGCCATGCGCGTGAGCGCGAAGGGCGAGATGCAGTTGACCTTGATCCCCAGCGGCTCGGCCGAAAGGCGCAGGCCGTGCATCAGGCCGATCATGCCCGCCTTGGCCGCGCCGTAGGAGACGCTGTCGATCTTGCCGTAGAACGCGGTCTGGCTGGTCGCGAGCACGATGTTGCCGCTGCGCTTCTGCGCCATGTGCGGCCACGCCGCCTGGCTGACGTAGAGCGCGCCGACGAGGTGCACGCCCAGCACGTCGACGAAATCCCCGGGCGCCACGTCGCTGAACACGTTCCGCCGGTGATTGCCCGCATTGTTGACCACGATGTCGATGCCGCCGAAGCGGTCCACGGCGCGGCGCACCATGGCGGCAGCGTCGGCCGGATTTGCAACGCTGCCGTAGTCGGCTTCCGCCCGGCCGCCCGCCTCGCGGATGGCGGCGACGACGGAATCGGCGGGCGCGCGGTCGCCGGCGTCGGTGCCGGCCTCGTTGACGCCCGGATCGTTCACGACGACGGCCGCGCCGCGCGCGGCCAGCGCGAGGGCGTAAGCGCGGCCGAGGCCGCGCCCGGCGCCGGTGACGAGCGCCACGCGCCCGTCGAAGCGGATCGGCTTGGCGTCTTTCGTTGCGGGCATAGGCTGCATGTTTCCTCCCTCGGCGACTCCGCGTGGCTTGCGCGGTTTCCTTGGTATAGTTTGCCGGTGCGTTGCTTAGCATTCAAAGCATCGCCGGGCGAACGATACGGGAGGAAGGGTGCCATGCGCGCGGGAATTCGCACAACGGGAGAACGGGCATGAGCCGCCGCGTCGCGCTGATCACCGGCGGCGGCTCCGGCATCGGAGCCGCGACCGCCGCGCTGCTCGCCCGCGACGGCTGCGCGGTGGCCGTGACCGACCTGCGCGCGGACGCCGCCCGGGGCGTGGCGGCCGGGCTTCCGGGTGCCGGCCACCGCGCCTTCGCGCTCGACGTGGCCGAAGAGAGCCAGGTTTCCGCCGTGTTCGCCGCCGCCGAGCGGGAGATCGGGCCCGTCGCGGTTCTCGTCTGCTGCGCCGGCATCATCATCTCGCCGCCGCCGGCGCCGCCCGACATTGCCGACATGGAGGCGGCGA